>NZ_BAABKN010000027.1:0-216047 GCF_039543845.1 Nocardioides endophyticus
CATAACAAACTAATTCGTCGACTATGACACACTGTTGAGTTCTCAAACATCAGACGCACTCGGAAGTTCGGCCTTCGGCCTCCCCGTCCGGGGCAGTGGTTTAAACTTAGCGGATTGTTTTCCCCGGTGCAATTCCGGGCTTTTCCGCCTCATCTTGCACAGCGCACAGCACATTCTCGCCAGTTTTGGAGGGCTCCAGCTGGAGCTCGCTTCGCCACCGGAAAGGTGAGTGAGAGGTGAAGATGTCCGCCGGGGCCGGAGGCCCGACCTGACCGGTCTTGCCTCCCGCCGCTCCCTGGCGACTCGGAGAACATTAGGGGACGTGGCCGCCGAGTTCAAATCGAGCAAACGTGACGGCGGGCACATCCGCGTTTGCGCAGGTCAGAGGCCCTTTCGGCGATCCCACCGGCGCTGCGCGTGCGTGTCAGCGGACCTCGACGCCGGCGAAGTTCTTCTTCCCGCGGCGCAGCACGAGCCAGCTGCCACCGACGAGGTCTTCCGGTCCGGGCACCTGGTCGGGATCCTCGACGCGCACGTTGTTGAGGTAGGCGCCGCCCTCCGAGATGGTGCGCCGGGCCTCCCCCTTGCTCTTGACCAGTCCGCTGGCGACCAGGAGGTCGACCACGCTCGGCATCGGCTCGTCCCCGTCGAGAGTCGCCGACCCGGCCTCGCGGAGCGCGGCGCCCAGCGTCGCCGTGCTGAGTCCCGTCAGGTCCGCGCCACCGAACAGGGCGGCCGAGGCTTCCTTGATCCGCTCGGTCTCCTCGGCGCCGTGCACGATCGTCGTCACCTGCTCTGCCAGCGCACGCTGGCCCGCCCGCAGGAACGGCTTCTCGGCGTGCTCCGCCTCGAGCGCCTCGATCTCGGCGCGGCTCAGGAAGGTGAAGATGCGGAGCAGCTCCCCGACCTTCTCGTCCTCGACGTTGAGCCAGAACTGGTAGAAGGCGTACGGCGACATCATGTCCGGATCGAGCCACAGGGCGCCGCCCTCTGTCTTGCCGTACTTGGTGCCGTCGCTCTTGGTCACCAGAGGTGTCGCGAACGCGTGCGCCTTCCCGCTGTCGGCCCGCCGGATCAGCTCCACCCCGCCGGTGAGGTTGCCCCACTGGTCGGAGCCGCCGAACTGCAGCGTGACGCCGTGGTCGCGGTAGAGGTTGAGGAAGTCCATCGACTGGAGCAGCACGTAGCTGAACTCGGTGTAGCTGATCCCCGCCTCGAGCCGGCTCTTCACGACGTCGCGCGCCAGCATCCGGTTGACCGGGAAGTGCTTCCCGATGTCACGCAGGAAGTCGATCGTCGACAGGCTCGCGGTCCAGTCGTAGTTGTTGACCATCGTCGCGGCGTTGTCGCCCTCGAAGGACAGGTACGGCTCGATCTGGCGGCGTACCCGCTCGACCCAGTCCTTCACCGTGTCGAGGGTGTTGAGCGTGCGCTCCCCCGAGTCCCTCGGGTCTCCGATCATCCCGGTCGCGCCGCCGACCAGGGCGTACGGCGTGTGGCCGGCCTCCTGGAGCCGACGCGCGGTGAGGATCTGGACCAGGTTCCCCATGTGCAGGCTGGGCGCGGTGGGGTCGAAGCCGACGTAGAACCGTACGCTCTCACCGGTCAGGGCCTCGCGCAGCGCGTCGAGGTCCGTCGAGTGGGCGATCAGGCCGCGCCACTCGAGGTCGTCGAGGAGGGTGGGATCGACGGTCACGGGGAACCTTTCGGGTCGGAATGTGCGGGTCAAGCGTGCCATGGGCCCATCTGACTACGCTCGTGGGTTGGAAGGGGAGATCCTTGATCGCAGGTAGGTACACGCTCGGACGCGAGATCGGACGCGGTGGGATGGGCGCCGTGTGGTTGGGCGAGGACGAGGTCCTGGGGCGCCAGGTCGCCCTCAAGCGCGTCGGCTTCGGCCCGGGCGGGGACGACCTCGATCTCGACCGGGCCGAGCGAGAGGCCCGGCTCGCCGCGCGACTCAACCATCCCCACGTCGTCGCCGTGTACGACCTCCTGGTCGAGGGCGACGACCGTTGGCTGGTGATGGAGTACGTCGCCGGCGCGACCCTCGCCGAGCTCGTGAAGCGCGACGGGCCGCTCACCCCTGACCAGGCCGCACCGCTCCTGCGACAGGTGGCCGACGCGCTGGCCGCCGCGCACCAGGCGGGGATCGTGCACCGCGACGTGAAGCCGTCCAACATCCTCGTCACGCCCGACGGCCAGGTGAAGCTCTCCGACTTCGGCATCGCCCGCGCCCAGGCGGACGCGTCACTCACCCAGACCGGGCTGGTCACCGGGTCGCCGGCGTACCTCGCCCCGGAGGTCGCATCCGGGCAGCAGGCCACGGCTGCGAGCGACGTCTGGTCGCTGGGCGCCACGATGTATCACGCGCTCACGGGGCGTCCGCCGTACGACGTAGGGGAGAACCTGCTCGGCGCGCTCTACCGGATCGTGCACGAGGAGCCACCGCGGTTGGGAGCGTCCGCCGGGTGGTTGGCTCCCGTCCTGCTCGCGACGATGGCTCAGCAGAGCGAGGACCGCTGGTCGATGGCGCACGTGCGCGACTTCCTCGCGGGTGGGCCGTCTGCGCCGCTGCCGGCGCCGCTCCCCCGCGCGGTCCCGGTCGGTGCGCCCTCTTCGCCGGTGCCGGACCCGACCTCCACCCAGGTCATCGCGGCCGTGCCCCCGGGCTCGCCGGCGCCACCGGGCACTCCCCCGCCAGCACCGCGACCCCGCCGGCGCAGCGCCGTCCTGCCCCTGCTCGCGCTGGCCATCGTGGCCGTCCTGGTGGTCATCGTCGTCGCGTGGGTGCTCGGCAACGACGACGATCCCGGCGCAGAGTCGAAGACGCCGTCGTCCAGTCCGTCCGGCTCGAGCTCGGCACCGCCGGCGACCACCGAGGGCGTGACGGCCGACGGCATGGAGAACTTCATGGAGGACTACCTGGCCACCGTCACCTCCGACCCGAAGGCGGCATGGGAGCGGCTCACCCCGCAGTTCCAGGAGCAGAGCGGCAAGTTCGGGCAGTACAAGAAGTTCTGGAGCGACTACCAGTCGGCCGACATCATCGACTTCCAGGCCGATCCGGACGCCATGACCGTCACCTACCGGGTCGAGTACCTCCACCAGGACGGGCAGAAGACCACCGACGTCGTCACCCTTCAGCTCGAGGGCACGGACGGCAACTTCCTGATCGCCGCCGAGAGCTGACTCCCGGCCTCTATCGTTGGCGCGGGAGGGTTCGATGGAGCTGGGGGCGCTGTACAAGGACATCGTCGAGCGGTCGCCAGATGCGTTCTGGGTGTGCGACCTCGACGGTCGAACCATCTATGCAAACGCGGCCATGTGCGACCTCTACGGCGCCAGTGCCGAGGAGATGGCGGACGTCACCGTCTACGACTCGCTCGACGAGCCCGGTCGCAGGCAGCTCGCGGAGCACCTCGAAGAGCTGAAGGTCGTCGGCGGCAACGGCGAGGACGTCGACGTCCTCTTCTGGCGCCGCGACGGCACCTCGCTCTGGGTGATCGTGAGCGAACGCGAGCTCCGCGGCCCCGACGGCGAGATCGTCGGCTTCACGCAGCGGATCAGTGACTACAGCGGCCGGCGCCGCGCCCTCGACCAGCTCCGGGAGAGCCGTGAGCAGCTCGCCGAGGCGCACCGCATCGCCCGGCTCGGCAGCTGGCAGTGGGACCTGGCAACCGACGAGATCTATGC
This sequence comes from Nocardioides endophyticus, assembly GCF_039543845.1. Lineage (NCBI taxonomy): Bacteria > Bacillati > Actinomycetota > Actinomycetes > Propionibacteriales > Nocardioidaceae > Nocardioides > Nocardioides endophyticus. The sequence continues at coordinate 3,697 of NZ_BAABKN010000027.1, forward strand.
GTCCGACGAGCTCTGCGCGCTCTACGGCCTGGACCCGGCGTCGTTCCCGGCGAGCTACGCCGGCTTCCTCGACATCGTCCATCCGAACGACGTCGAGGCCGTCGACGACGCGGTGCGAGCTGCCCGCGAGCAGCCGTCGGAGTTCGTGTTCGTCGCCCGCATCAACGGCGAGAACGGCTGGGTCTGGACCCGGGGCCGAGGTGTCTCGATCGCCGACGAGACCGGTGAGGTCGTCGCGATGTCGGGCACCCACCAGGACATCACCGAGACCAAGCTCGCCGACCTGGCCCTCGAGGACCAGCTCCGGCAGAACGCCCTCATGCAGGCGGTGGCGATCGCGGCCAACGAGGCGCGCACCCTCCACGAGGTGCTCGGTCAGGCACAGCACCTCGTGCTGCTCCACGACGACTGGGAGCGCGGCCGGGCCTTCGTGCCGGACGAGGCCGGCACCGCCGTCGTCCCCCTGCACATCTCCGACGACGACCGGCTGATCGACGAGTCGACCCCCGACGAGTCGGCGATGGAGCTCGCCCTCGCCAACCGGGCTCTCCAGTCCGGTCGGTCGGTGTGGAGCAACTCGCGACTCACCATCGCCGTCCCTGTCTCGCACGCCGACCAGGTGGTGGCGGTTGTCACGATCACGTCCGCACCGCCCCTCTATCGCTTCGACATGATCCAGTCGATGGTCGAGCAGGTAGCCGTCGAGCTCGGTCGGGTCGCGGAGCGCGAACGCGCCGAACGCGCCCTGGCCGACGCCAGGGATGCCGCGATGGAGGCGTCGCGGCAGAAGTCGGAGTTCCTGGCCACCATGAGCCACGAGATCCGCACGCCGCTCAACGGGGTGATCGGGCTCAACGACTTGCTGCTGCGCAGCGAGCTGACGGCCGACCAGCGGCGGCTGGCCTCCGGTGTCCAGGTCGCCAGCCGCGCGCTGCTCGGGATCATCAACGACGTCCTCGACTTCTCGAAGATCGAGGCCGGCATGATGGAGCTCGAGCGCCTCGACTTCGAGGTGCGGGCCGTCTTCGACCAGGTCGCGAGCATGCTCGGCGAGGCCGCCCGGGCCAAGGGCCTCGAGCTGATCGTCGCCTGCCACCCCGACGTACCCGAGGTGCTGTGCGGCGACCCGACCCGGCTCTCCCAGGTACTCACCAACCTCGGCTCCAACGCCGTGAAGTTCACCGAGTCCGGCGAGGTGTTCATCCGCGCCACAGCGACGCCGCGCGCCGACGGGGGCACGCACCTCGAGGTGAGCGTCACCGACACCGGCGTCGGCATCGACGAGTCCGAGGTCGTGGACCTCTTCGAGGCCTTCACCCAGGCCGATGCCTCGACAACCCGGAGGTACGGCGGCACCGGGCTCGGACTGGCGATCTCCCGCGAGATCGTCGCCGCCCTCGGCGGTGAGATCGGGCTCCGCCCCAACCCCGGTGGCGGCACCGTCTTCTGGTTCACCGCCGAGCTGGACGCACCGCTGGGGACCGGGATCGACCCGGACGACGAATATGGGCGCAGCTGGCTGTCGGGGCGGCGCGTCCTCGTCGTCGACGACAACGACAACAACCGCCTGATCCTGACCGAGGTGCTGGCCCGCTGGCGGATGCGCTCGTCCAGCGCTGCCGATGCCGACGCGGCCGAAGTCGCGCTCGCCGAGGCCCGTGCCGCCGGCGACCCGTTCGAGGCGGTCCTGCTCGACATGTCGATGCCCGGCCGGGACGGGCTCGGGCTGGCGCGGGACCTGATCGCCGACCCAGCCAACGCCGGGATGCACCTGGTGCTCACCTCGCCCGAGCCGCCGCCGCCCGAGGAACTCGCCGCGGCCGGCATCGTGGCCTGCCTGACCAAGCCGACCCTCGCCGGCGAGCTCCGCACGACGCTGCTGCGCCATCTCGCGCATCGCGACCCGCGACCCGACGGTCTGGTCCACCCGATCGCCGAGCCGACCGCGACCCACCGGGTGCTCGTCGTCGAGGACAACCCGGTCAACCAGCTCGTGGCCGTGGGCCTCCTCGAGGCGCTCGGCTACGCCGCCACGACCGTCGACGACGGCGAGGTGGCGGTGGCGGAGATGCACAGCGGCGGGTACGACGCCGTGCTCATGGACGTCCAGATGCCCCGGATGGACGGGTACGCCGCCACCCGCGCGATCCGCGCCGAGCAGTCCGTCCACGTGCCGGTGATCGCGATGACGGCAGCAGCGGTCGAGGGCGAGCGCGAGCGGTGCATCGCCGCCGGGATGGACGACTTCCTGACCAAGCCGGTCGACCCGAGAGCGTTGGCAGCCGTGCTCGACCGGTGGGTGGGGGGCGGCGAGATCGCCCCCGCACGTCGTACGCTGCGGGGCGTGTCTGGCACACCCGCGTCCCCCATCGACGGTCTCGCCACGGATCGGCTCGACGAGCTCCGCGACCTCGATCCGGGCAACACGGCCTACCTCGACCGCGCGATCGGCAACTTCGTGCGCAACACGCCCGGCACACTGGAGTCGATCCGTCAGGCCATCGCGGACGAGGACGCCGAGGTCCTCAAGCAGGTGTCGCACAAGCTCGCCGGGGGTGCCCTCAACCTCGGGGTGATGGCCGCGGGCCGCACCGCCCAGCAGATCGAGCTCGTGGCCGACACCGGCGCGACTGCCGGAGCGGTCGAGCTGACCGACCAGCTCGAGATCGACCTGGAGACCGGCCGTATGGCGCTGCTCGCCTACCAGGCGTCGTACTCGACCTGAGGTTCGGCCTGCCCGTCCCCGGGTACGGATGGGTCATGAAGACCATCATCGGCCTCGTTGTCGTCATCTGGTTGGCCATCGGCGTGCTCGCGGCGTATCAGCGCGACTACTTCACCGACGACCGGGACGTGAGCTGCAAGTCCTCCGGGGACACGGTGCTGACGGTCCTCGCCGGCCCCCTCAACTACTTCGGTGTGAACCCGAAGGTCGACTGCGACGTGAAGGTGCCCCAGCCCTCCGAATGACCGCCGGGGCTGCCAGGCTGGGGTCATGCGATACGCGAAGCTCGGTAACACCGGTCTCGACGTCTCCCGCGTGATCCTCGGCTGCATGAGCTGGGGCGAGGCCGACCGCGGCTGGCATCCCTGGATCCTCGATGAGGAGGCCGCCCGCGTGATCATCCGCCAGGCACTGGAGGCGGGCATCACGACGTTCGACACCGCGAACGTGTATGCCGGCGGCAGCAGCGAGGAGTTCACCGGTCGGGCGCTCCTCGACTTCGCCAGGCGTGAAGACGTCGTGATCGCGACGAAAGTGCACGGGCGGATGCGTCCGGGCCCGTACGGCGCGGGTCTGTCGCGCAAGGCGATCCTGCACGAGATCGACGAGTCCCTGCGCCGGCTCGGGACCGACTACGTGGACCTCTACCAGATCCACCGGTGGGATCCCGAGGTCCCGATCGAGGAGACGATGGAGGCGCTGCACGACGTCGTACGGGCTGGGAAGGTGCGGTACCTCGGTGCGTCCTCGATGTGGGCCTGGCAGTTCGCGAAGGCACAGCACGTCGCGACGGCGAACGGCTGGACGCCGTTCGTGTCGATGCAGAACCACTACAACCTGATCTACCGCGAGGAGGAGCGGGAGATGATCCCGCTCTGCGCCGACCAGGGCGTCGGCGTGATCCCGTGGAGCCCGCTGGCGCGCGGTCGCATCACCCGGGACTGGGACGCCGAGACGGCGCGCTCGGAGACCGACGAGTGGGGCGCCGACCTCTACCTCGATGAGGACCGAGCAATCGTGGAGACCGTGGCGACGGTCGCCGCGCGGCTCGGCGTCACCCGCGCGCAGGTCGGCCTGGCCTGGCTGCTGCACCAGTCGGCCGTCACCGCGCCGATCGTCGGCGTCACCAAGGCGGCGCACCTCACCGACGCGGTCGCCGCGGTCGACCTCGAACTGTCGGACGACGACCTGGCCGAGCTCGGCGCCGGCTACCGCCCCCACCCGGTCTCAGGACACGTCTGATGGCCGGGATCACGGATCTGCAGCAGCTGCTGCGTTCGATGGAACCGACGGCCCTGGAGGTCGAGTACGTCTTCGTGGCAGTCGACGAGGATCGGGCTCGCGAGCCGACCTACTCGGCGATGGTCCGCGAGGACGAGGGCACGAGCCTGGTGATGCGCCGCCGTGACGCCGATGCTGCGGGGCTGCACCACGACCACCTGCTGGTGCCGGTCGAGCGCACGGACGATGCGCTGGAGGCGCTGCAGAGGCTGGGGCACACGACCTGAGTCAGGGACGCGAGCGCCACCGACGGACCAGGAGCCAGGCTCCGAGCGCGAACCAGACGAGACACAGCACCCGAGCCACCGGGTGGCCACCACTGACCACTCCACCTACCGCCGCGAACATCGACCACGCGACCAGAGCCATGACGATCGCATGGCCCGCGATCGGGCGAGTCGAGTTGTCGGACACGCCGGGATCGTCGCACAGCCGTCGGCAGTTCGGCGCCGGATGGCGAACGTCACCCGTCAGTGGAAGTCATACACAAACTCGGGTGGGGCGGGTGGGGCTCGAACCCACGACCCAAGGATTATGAGTCCTCTGCTCTAACCGACTGAGCTACCGCCCCGTTCGGGGCGGCAGCCTAGCGGGGTCGGCCAGTCAGCGCCTGACCCGGACCGGCTTGCTGGTCGCGGTGTCCGCGCGCCAGCCGCTCTTGCGGGCGGTGACGACGACCTGGAGCCGCTTGCCGCGGTCCGCGCGTACGACGCGGTGACGGCGCTCGTCGGCGCCGTCGATCGCCTTGCCGGCGAGCTTTGAACGGACAGCGGGGGGTGGACACAAGTCCTCCAGGTGAGTGGGTGCGGGAACACCGTCAACCTCTCGCGCTGCTCTGGGATCGCACTGGGTTCCGCTGGGAGGTCGAGAAGGCCGCGGTCTAGACACACGAGCCCACCTCGTGAGAACAGGTGCCCGAAGTGACTTTCGGACCACTAACGTCGACTGTGTGACTGTCTTCGCCAGCCCACGGGCCGCCCTCTCCGTCAGCCTCGTGTCGCTCTCGCTCGTCGCCGTGTTCGGGGCGGTCGACACCGCCCAGGCCGCGCAGCAGGAGCGCCGCGTGATCCGTGCCTGCTTCAGCACCGAGACCGGGAAGATCCGGATCGTCGACAGCTTCGCCGACTGCCGGCGCGGGGAGGACCACATCGCCTGGGTCCGTGGTGGCACCAAGCCGAACCAGGGCAAGACCGGTCCGCGCGGACCGCAGGGCGTCGCGGGTGCCGACGGCGCGACCGGACCCACCGGGGCAACGGGTGCCACGGGCGCGGTCGGACCGGCCGGCGCCGCCGGACCTACCGGCTCGACGGGGGCGACCGGCGCCACGGGTGCCACCGGCGACATCGGACCGGCCGGCGCCATCGGCCCTGCGGGCACCACCGGCGCCACGGGCGCGGCGGGCGCTACCGGGGACATCGGGCCCATGGGCGCCACCGGGCCAGCCGGGGCGACCGGACCCACCGGAGCGACCGGACCGGTTGGCTCCGCTGGTGGGACCGGACCGACGGGCGCCACCGGAACCGCGGGATCGGCCGGGCCTACCGGACCTACCGGTGCCACCGGACCGACCGGCCCGACCGGGGCAACGGGCGCGAACGGGGCGACGGGCGCCACCGGAGCGACCGGCCCCGCCGGCCCAGCGGGCGGCATCAGCGGGATCTACGTGAAGTCCTCTGCAGGTTCAACCGTCTACGGTGCCGTCGCGACGATGGCGACCACGTCGTGCGACCCCGGCGACGTGGCGATCGGCGGCGGCGTGTACCTCGACGACCCGAACTCGCTCGCCTCCAGCTACCCCAGCAATGCGCTCGGCGCCCCCAGCACGTCCGCGCCGGCAGCGTGGACGGTGACCTACTGGCCGGGACCGGCCGCCAACACGGTCACGGCGTACGCCGTCTGCGCGCCGACCAGCTGATCGCGACGGCTCACGTGCCGAGTCGCGCGAGGAGCCGCTCCGCGTCGTGGGGTGCGAACCCCTTGGCGTCGTTGTCGAAGTAGACGACGACGTCGACCTGCTCCGACCACTCGCGGATCCGCGCGGCCCACGCATCGAGCGCCGGGTCCGAGTAGCCACTGGTGTAGAGCTCCTGGTCGCCGTGGAGTCGCACGTAGGCGAGGTCGCTGGTCACGAGCTCAGCCCGGGGCCAGCGGCCGGCCGAGTCCGCGACGACCGTCGCGATGTCGTGCGCCCGGAGCAGGTCGAAGGCCTCGTCGGTGCAGAAGCTCTCGTGCCGGAACTCCAGTGCGTGCCGGATCCGTCGGCCGGCGAGCCCCTGCGGCGCCCGGGTGAGGGCGCGCTCCTCGGGCATCTTGTCGTCGTGGCGGCGGGCCAGCGCCGCTGCGTCGCCGATGGTCCGCGGCAGCTGGTCGAAGAACCCGGCGAGCAGGTGGGCGTCGAAGGCGAGGTTGGGCGGGAGCTGCCACAGCACCGGGCCCAGCTTCGCGCGGAGTGCGAGGACACCGGACGCGAAGAAGTTCGCCAGCGGCGTCTCGACGTCGCGCAACCGCTTCATGTGGGTGACGAAGCGACCGCCCTTGACCGCGAAGACGAAGTCGTCCGGGGTCTGGTCGTGCCAGGTCTCGTACGACGAGCGCCGCCGCAGCGAGTAGAACGAGCCGTTGATCTCGACCGAGCCGAGCCGCTCCGCGGCGTACGCGAGCTCCGCTCGTTGCGGCAGCCCGCGCGGGTAGAAGTCGCCGCGCCAGCCGGCGTACGTCCAGCCGGAGATGCCGACGCGCACCTCCCCCATGACGCGCCTAGCGGCTGCGAGCGGTGTCGATCGCCAGCGCGACGGCGTTCAGACCGGCCCAGCCGAGGGTGATGCCGAGGACCTTGCGGCGGAGGTCCGGGTTCTCGGTGCGGGACCCGAGGACCGCGGCGTCGCCGAGGTCCATCGTGATCCGCAGGATCATCGCGGCCCGCACGGTCTTGTCCGATCGACCGAAGACGGCGAGGCTGCTGATCGCCAGGTCGCGGACGCCGTACGTCCTGGCGAGCAGCTCGAGCCCGTCCTGGTCCTTGCGGTCGGAGTGCAGCGCTTGCCAGAGATGCGCGGGCTGGGCGAGGGCGTAGCCGCCGTAGGAGGCGGAGGCGATCGACATCAGGCGGCTCAGGCGGTAGGTCATGGGCGACCGGTACCCCCGGGCGTCCGGGCTCACGCAGTCGGGAGCGGTTCGCCGGTCTCGAGGAGGGTCTTGAGGCTGGCCAGGATCTGCGGCCAACCCCCACTGACGCCCTCGCGGATCTGGCTGCCGTCCTCGAACCCGCTGTGCGTGACCGTGAGCTTGACCTGCTCCCCCGCCTGCTCGATCTCGAAGAGCACGTGCGAGAGGGGCTCGGCCGCGAACGCGGCCAGCACCTCGGGATCGGCATCGATGGCGCGACCGAACTCCTCGGTGATCGCGTGCCAGGTGAAGGAGAGCCGGTACGGCGGGTCCGCGACCAGCACCCGCTGAGCGGGGTCGGCCATGGTGGCCCCGGCGAACGCCCAGGTGACGGTCGACCCGACCTGCCAGTCGGAGGTCAGCTCGACGCCCCAGTAGCGGCTGGTGAAGGCGGGCTCGGTGAGTGCGCGCCAGAGCGCCTCGGGCGTGGTCCTGATGTAGGTGGTGTAGACGAAGTCGTTGGCGGTGTCGTTCACGGGTGTTGCCTCCAGTGCGGTCGTGAGGTCGGCCAGCGCCTGCGCGCGGCGACGGTCGAAGCGGCTGAGCCAGCGGTCGGCGACCGCGTTGATGGGCGCGGCATCGAGGTAGTGCAGCTTCTCCCGGCCGCGCCACCGGGTGGTGACGACGCCGGCGTCCTCGAGGACGGCGAGGTGCTTGCTCACCGACTGCCGGGCCATCTCGACCCCGTCGCACAGCTCGGCGAGGGTCTGCCCGTTGCGCTCCCCCAGCCGGTCGAGCAGCGCCCGACGGGTCGGGTCGGCGAGCGCCTTGAACACCGCGTCCATAGACCCATTTCATGCAGCCATTTGGCTGCATGTCAAGGGTATGCTGCGGCGCGGGAGGTTCACATGGACATCGAGCGACTCGAACCGCTGGCCGAGGACTGGGAGCGCGCGCTGTGCGTGGTCGCGCACCCCGACGACATGGAGTTCGGCGCCGCCGCCGCGGTGGCGCGCTGGACCGGGCAGGGCAAGCAGGTCACCTACTGCATGGTGACCAGCGGCGAAGCCGGGATCGACGGGCTCGGCCCGGACGAGTGCCGGACCGTTCGCGAGGCGGAGCAGGTCGCGTCAGCGGCGGTCGTGGGGGTGCCCGACGTGGTGTTCCTCGGGCTGCCGGACGGGATCCTCGAGTACGGCGTACCGCTGCGGCGCGAGATCGCTCGCGTCGTACGCCGCTATCGACCCGACATCGTGATCACCGGCAACTTCCAGGACACCTGGGGCGGTCGCAACCTCAACCAGGCCGACCACATCGCGACCGGACGCGCCGTGCTCGATGCGGTCCGCGACGCGGGCAACCGATGGGTCTTCAACGAGCAGCTCGTCGACGGGCTCGAGCCGTGGGGCGGGGTGCGTGAGGTCTGGGCGTTCGGCTCGCCGGACTCGGGCCACGCGGTCGACACCACCGACACCTTCGACGCCGGCGTCGCCTCGTTGGAGGCGCATGGCGCCTACATCGAGGGGCTGGGCTGGGAGGACTTCGACGCCCGCGAGTTCCTGGAAGGCATGGCGCGGCAGACCGGCCAGCGACTGGGTACGCCGTTCGCCGCGCCGTTCCAGGTCTTCGCGATGGGTTGGGGCGAGTAGGTCCGGAGAAACGACGAAGGGCCCGTCTCGCGATGAGACGGGCCCTTCTCTGCTGGCTCCCCCGGTTGGACTCGAACCAACAACCCTCCGATTAACAGTCGAATGCTCTGCCAGTTGAGCTACAGGGGATCGGTGCAGCCCGCACAGATTAGCAATGTCGTCGGAGAGTGGAAAATTGAGGGGGTCACTCCGGGCCGACGTCGGCGCGGGCGGCCTCGAGAGCATCGGCGGCGGCCGCCTGGACAGCGGGATCCGCGGGGTCCACGCCCTCGTCGTACTCGTAGATCCAGACCACCGGGTGGTGGCCGCTCGGCGCGCGGCGGGCGATGACGCGGACGCCGCGGCGGCCGTCGACCGGCACGTGGCGCTGGAGGATCACGCTGGCGGTCACGCGTTCGCGCACCAGCTGCAGCAGCAGGCCCGGCTCGTCGAGCGTGAAACGGTGCTCGGGGCGCACCTCGCCCCAGGACCCGACCTCGCTGACCCGTAGCGTCGAGGACTCCTGATCCCAATCGGCGGCCTGGACCTCCTCCCACGGGATCCTGATCGTCTCCTCGAGCCCGAGGGCACCGGTCCCCCGCGTCCGCAGGAGGTAGAGCGCGTCGCGGGTGCCGCCGAGGTGTCCCTCCTCCGCGACCGCGTCGGCGAGCAGGCGCTCGCCACGCTCCACGCGGATGGGCGGACGTTCGCGGCGTAGCCTCATCGAACCGAGCTCACTGGGCCGGTCCCGCGAGGCGATCGCGCAGGGCCCGGCGGTGCGCCTCGAGGGCAGCCAGCTCGCCGAACATCTTGTTGAACTCCTCGGGGTTCTCGACCGGGTTGGTGCGCTGGAGCTTGGACTTGATCGCGGCGATCCGTCGGGCCGCGGTGAGCTCCATCAGGCGTACGACGTGTTGGGCGACGTACGACGCGTCCGGCTCCTTCTTGAGCGGCTCCACGCCGAGGGCGCCGATCGCCGACGCGACGGCCGGGTCCTGGGCGGAGTCGCGGAGCTTGGTGCCCCAGCTCGTGTCCCCGGCGCCGGCCACCGAGCCGCCGGCGGCCTCGACGAGCTCCCAGACGGCCCGGTAGGTCGGGTGGGTGAAGTCGTTGGGGCCGAGGTCGGTGGTGGTGCGGCCGATCGCCATCGGGTGCTGGATCACCAGCTTCAGCGTCTCCCGCTCCGTCTCGAAGCGCGGGTCGCGGAGGTCGGGCACGTTGGTGCGCGGCGGCGCGGCGACCTCGGGCGCGGCACCCCGGGCGTCACGCGACTGGCGGGACGCGGCCCGGCGTACCTCCGCACGGGCCTCGTCGATGTCGACGCCGATCATCCCGGCGATCTCGCGTGCGAAGGCGTCGACCTTCGACTTGTCGCGGATGCTCGAGACGAGGCGGGCGCTCTCGCGCAGCGCGTCGACCCGGCCGTCGGCGCGATCGAGGTCGTACTTGCCGACGATGTTGGAGAGCACGAAGCGGTAGAGCGGCACCCGCCGGGCGACCAGCTCGCGGACCGCGGCGTCGCCCTTCTTGACGCGTACGTCGCACGGGTCGAGGCCGTCGGGCTCGACGGCGACGTACGTCTGGGAGACGAAGTTCTGGTCACCACCGAAGGCGCGGATCGCGGCCTTCTGCCCGGCGGCGTCGCCGTCGAAGGTGAAGATCACCTCACCGCGGAACTCCTCGTGGTCGTGGAGGAAGCGACGCAGCACCTTGGAGTGCTCGTCGCCGAACGCGGTGCCACAGGTGGCGACCGCCGTGCCGACGCCGGCGAGATGGCAGGCCATCACGTCGGTGTAGCCCTCGACGATGACCGCCTGCGACGACTTCGCGATGTCGCGGCGGGCGAGGTCGAGGCCGTAGAGCACCTGGCTCTTCTTGTAGATCCGGGTCTCGGGAGTGTTGAGGTACTTCGCCTCGATCTTGTCGTCGTCGAAGATCCGGCGCGCGCCGAAGCCGATCGTGTCGCCGGGGGCGTCGCGGATCGGCCAGAGCAGGCGACCGCGGAAACGGTCGTACGCCGAGCGGCCGATCGCCACGAGACCTGCCTCGACGGTCTCCTCCTGCGTGAAGCCGCGACCGCGCAGGTGCTTGAAGAGCGCCTCGCCCTCGCGGGGTGCGAAGCCGAGGCCGAAGGTGGCGGCGGCCTCCTGGTCGAAGCCTCGCTCCACGAGGAACTGCCGGGCGACCTGCGCGTCGGGGGTCGCGAGCTGCTCGGCGTAGAACTCCTGCGCGACCTTGTTGGCCTCGATCAGGCGCTGTCGGGGCGGTCCCTTGGGCCGCTCCTCCCGGACATCGCCCTCCTCGCGCCGCAGCTGCACGCCGTACTTGTCGGCGAGGCGTTCGACGGTCTCACCGAAGGTCAGCCCGTCGATCTTCATCAGGAAGCTGATGACGTCGCCGCTCTCGTTGCAGCCGAAGCAGTTCCCCGTGAGGATGTTGTCCTCAAGCGTGAACGCGTGACCGTCCTCGACCTCTGCGCAGAAGACCTCCTCCTCACGATCGGTCGCCTCAACCGACCGAACCACCCATCCAGTTCTCGCGTACTTCTTCGTCGCTGCCTGGAAGCGCTCGCGATGCGAGTCGAGCAAGAAGAAGGCGTCGGTTAGGTCGTCGTTGACGAAGTGGACGCGGTGCAGGTCGGAAGGCTCCGGCCCGAATCCCACGCGTGACTGGGAGGTGATCCCGTACGTCGCTATGCCCAGTCGGCTACAGATCAGACGAACGAACTCGAGGTCCTCTCGATCAGCGGCGTTGAGGATCACCGTGCCGTCGGCCGCTACGCAACCGTCCGCCGCGAAGTAGCCGGCGAGCCAGCCGTATAGATACGAAACCGACTCGTCGGGAGGCGGAAGCTCCTTGAAGAACCGAGGCAGGTGGTGCACCAGGAGGTTGTCACCAGAAGACGACGTGTGGCTGTTGGGGAACCACTTCAGCATCGCACGGTCTTTGGGCGGGCAGATGAGCGCCATACTTCCGGTCCCGGAGCGGGTGCCGTCGCCGTAGGTGAAGCCGTGCGCGATTCCGAACGGGGACGGAGTGGTCCGCTGGATCCGCGAGCGAGGGAACTTCGAAACCAGCCGATCACCCGGCTTCAGGTCAGCGGTCAGGACCTCTCTGCGCTTCTTCTGGTCCGTTCCAGACCGCACGAACCAGCGATGGCCGTCAGTTGCGTAGAGCTCCTTGCGCTGACGGTTGCGAGTGACGACGATCCGTTGCAGCCGCTGCACGCCGTACGACTTGAACGGCGCCTCCACCCAGTCGCCGCGCGCATTCAGAATCCGGTGCGTTCCGCCTGCGAGTTCGCTGATCGGTCGCGGACCATCCCAGGTGAGTACCTGTGTCTCACCCGCGAGGCAGTGGTAGAAACCGCGCGTCGGGTTGACGTTGAAGGAGGGCGACTTCTCGTCGTGGAAGGGGCAGAGCCCCTTCTGGGAGCCGCCGCCGGCGTTCTTCAGCGTGACGTACTGCGAGACGACGTCGTCGATGCGCGCCTTTTCGCGCACCTCGGCGATGTCTTCCTCGCGAATCCGACCAGCCACGTGGCGGAGTCTACGGTCCGCTCAGTAGTCCCCGGACATGACGTTCACAAGCTCCTCGCCGGCCGCGTAGCGGTGCAGCTGGTCGCGCACCAGCCGGTGCGCCCGGGGCCACATCGCGCTGCTCGCGCCACCGACGTGCGGGGACACCAACAAGCCTGGCGCTTCCCAGAAGGGATGGTCTGCAGGGACCGGCTCCGGGTCGACCACGTCGACCGCCGCGCGGAGCCGGCCCGACGTCAGCTCGGCGACCAGCGCGTCGTTGTCGACGACCGGCCCGCGGGCGACGTTGACCAGCAGGGCGCCATCCGGCATCGCGGCCAGGAACGTGGCGTCGACGAGACCCCGGGTCTGGTCGGTGAGGGGTACGACGAGCACCACGACGTCCGCCTCGGGCAGCAGTCGCGGCAGCTCATCGATCGCGTGGACGCCGTCCCGCGCGCTCCGGGCGACCCTGGTGACCTCCACCTCGAAGGGCAGCAGCCGTCGCTCGATGGCCTCCCCGATCGCGCCGTACCCGACGAGCAGGACGCGCTTGTCGGCGAGCGCCGGGCGCCAGCCGGGCTTCCACTCGTGGCGGTCCTGCGCGCGCACCCAGTCGGGGATGCCGCGCAGGCTGGCCAGGATCAGGGTGAGCGCGAGCTCGGCGGTCGAGGTGTCGTGGATGCCACGGCCGTTGCAGAGCGTCACGCCCTCGGGGACCTGGGCGCGGACGTTGTCGACGCCGGCGGTCAGGGTCTGCACCACCTCGAGGCTGCCCATCTGCGCGAGGACCTCTGCGACCCGAGGCCCCACCATGTACGGCGGCACGTAGAACCGGACGTCTCCCACGCTGTCCGGCACATCGCGCGTCGGATCGACGACCTCGTAGCGCAGGCCGGCGGGCGGGTCGCCCAGAAGGGCGGGTTCGAACGGCAGCCAGACGAGTCGGTCGCTCACATCCCCGAACCTACTGCTGGACGTAGACCTCGTCGCAGTCGCCGACCAGGGTGTCCTCCGGGCCGGGGTAGAGCACCTCGTGCGACGCACCGCAACGGATGGTGTCCGCGCCCCCGCCGCCGGAGTGCACCTCGACCCGTCCGTCGTCGGTCACGTCACTGCTGACGATCAGGTCGTCGCCGGGTCCGGGCATGACCAGCACGCGGACAGCCTGCTCGACGAGGATGCGGTCGCCGCCGGTCCCGCCGTACAGAGCAACGTTGAACGATCGGTCGCCGTGGAGGACGTCCGCGCCGGCCTGGCCGTAGAGCAGGTCCGGTCCGCTCTGATGCGGGGGGTTGGTGCCGGCGTGCAGCACGTCGTCGCCGGCACCGCCCTTCAGGTCGTCGGTGCCGGCGTCACCACGGATCAGGTCGTCACCCGCGCCGCCCCAGGCGATGTCCTTGCCCGGGCCCATCCGCATCCGGTCATCGCCACTGCGGCCGTAGTACTGGTCGTTCCCGCCACGCCCGACCATCACGTCGTCGCGCGGGGAGCCCTTGATCAGCTCGCCCGCGCCCGTGCCGGGGAACCGATCGGCGAGGGCCGGCGCACCGGCGAGGATCACGGCGGCAGCGACCGCTCCGGCTAGCACGTGGGAGGTGAGACGACGAGGTGTCACGAGGGGGCTCCTGGGACGGTCGGATCGGCCGAGCCGCACTTTACCTTCCAGACGGCGACCGTCCGCAACGCGGTCAGCGTTGCTCCCACCGGGCGACAGCGCTGGCGTCGGTGAGGGAGGCCACCTGGTCAAGGACCACCCGCAGCCGTGCGGCATCGTCTGCGGCCACCCGCCAGTCGTCAGCGAAGGGCCGGTCGAGCGCGTCCGGTCCGCGATCCAGCAGACCGGCGACGAGCTCGGCGAGCAGCTCGCGTTGCCGCTCCATCAGCGCGGCCCGCTGGTCGGTGTGCATCACGTAGTGGGCCGCGATGCCCTTGAGCACCGCGATCTCGAGCCGGGTCTGCTCCGGGACGACCAGGTCTGCGGCGTACCGCACGAAGGGGCCGTCGGAGGCAGCGAACGTCGCGTGCTGCACCGCTCCGCAGAAGCGGCCGATCAGGTCGCTGGTGACGTTCTTCAGGGCTGCGAGCGAGCGCCGGCTCCCGTCGTACGGCGCGGTCGGCCAACTGCCGACGGCGCGCATCCCGGTGAGCGTGGCATCGAGCACGTCGTCGCCGACGTCGGGCAGGTACCACTCGCGCACCGTCTCCCAGACGGCCGCAGGGTCGATCAGGGTCAGGTCGATCTGACCGGCGACCACGCCGTCCTCGACATCGTGGACGGAGTAGGCGACATCGTCGGCGAGATCCATGATCTGCGCCTCGACGCACCGTCGACCCTCCGCGGCACCGCGCCGCATCCAGTCGAAGACCGGGCGGTCGTCGACGTACACGCCGAACTTGCCGTCGGGGCCGGCGGCGGCGCGCGGCCACGGGTACTTCGTGCAGGCGTCGAGCGTGGCGCGGGTCAGGTTGAGCCCGACCGAGGCGCCGGTTGCGTCCACGGTCTTGGCCTCGAGGCGGGTCAGCAGCCGCAGCGTCTGGGCGTTGCCCTCGAACCCGCCGCAGGACGCGCCGAGCTCGGCGAGCACGCTCTCGCCGTTGTGGCCGAACGGCGGGTGACCCATGTCGTGCGCGAGCGCGGCCGTCTCGGCGATGTCGGGCTGGCTGCGCAGCGCGCGCGACAGGTCGCGGGCGACCTGGGCGACCTCGAGGCTGTGGGTCAGCCGGTTGCGCACGAAGTCGTCGCTCTGCGGGCCGAGCACCTGGGTCTTGGCCGCCAGCCGGCGAGAGGCGGCCGCGTGGACGACCCGGGCCCGGTCTCGCTCGAACGCCGTCCGGATCGGCGCGTCCACCCGCTTGGGCGGCTCCTCGACGATGCGCTCGCGCGCGGCGTCGCCGTACCCGTCGCTGTCCATCGGGAGAGACTCTATGCCGCCCGGCCGGCCACGGACCTTCGGCCCTGGCACCAGCACCGGCATCATCCTAGGTTGCCACCGTGAGCCGAATGTCCGACTACCGCAGCGCACTGACCTCCCTGGAACCGGCGGCCTGGCCGGCGTACCTCGACGAGCACTCGGGACTGCCCGGCCCGCGAGGCAACCTCGAGCTCGCGACTGTCGTGGCCGACCTGGGTGACCGGGTCCTCTTCGACGCGCTGATCGCGAGCGGCGACGAGTACCGGACCTTCTGCGGCGTCGTCGGCCTCGGCCGGGACGCCGGTGACGACCGCGTGCGCGCGCGGCTGCGAGAATTCAGCACCGACGCGCGGTGGCGGGTCCGCGAGGCCGTCGCCATCGGCCTGCAGCGTCTCGGCAACATCGACCTTCCGTCGCTCGAGCGGATCGTGCTCGACTGGGCCGCCGATCCGCACCCCCTCGTCCAGCGCGCGGCCGCGGCGGCCATCTGCGAGCCCCGGCTGCTGCGGACCCCCGCGGCCGCGAGCACGGCGATCGAGGTCTGCCGGCGGGCGACAGCTGCCCTGGCGGCACTCCCCGCCGACCGCCGGCGGGCCGCCGACGTACGAACGCTGCGCCAGGGCCTGGGCTACTGCTGGAGCGTCGCGGTGGCGGCCGACCCGGGCCCCGGTCTCGCGGCGTTCGCGGCGCTCCAGGACCAGAGGGACCCGGACGTCGCCTGGATCGTGCGTGAGAACCTGGGCAAGAAGCGGCTCGCCCGACTGGTCGAGCGGTGACTGGTGGCGAAGATGTACCGGCTCGGGCTGGCCCCCGCCGTCAGTAGGTCGCGACGTGGACGTGGTCGTAGTGGTTGGCGGTGGCCGAGCCACGTGACGACATCGCCCGCCAGCCTTCGCCGCTCCGCTCCTGGGTCCAGATCCGCTGGCGCCACAGCACGTCGTACAGCTTGAGCTCGGAGGCGTGCTCACGCAGGAAGTCAGCGATGGCGGTGCCGAGCGTGACGTCGCTGGTCATGATGTCGAGCGCGCGACCCGACGCGTGCTCACCGTGGCCGTCCCAGCCGCCGTACGACGTGATCTGCGGGAAGGCGTGGCACACGGAGCGGTAGACGTAGACCGCATTGGAGGTCAGGCCGTTCTCGACGCTCGGGTCGGGGCAGGGCGCCATCGAGAGTCCTGCGGCGGCCGCGAGCGGCTTCTCGTCGGAGAGGTAGCCCGCGGTGACCCAGCGGGGCTCACCGTCGATGACGACCTCCTCGCGGTCCGCGGACCTGCGACCGGTCACCAGCACGCGCTTGCCGGCCTCGATCTCGCCGGCCTGCTTGGCGTCCTTGCCGGAGCCACTCCACAGGTTGAGGTCGGCGGTCGCCCACAGCCGAGTGTCGGCGTTGCGGACGGCGGTCCGCGTCACGATCATCTGGTTGCTGCGCTCGTGGGCCTTCTCCAGCCGAGCCGCCACCCGGCGCGACTGGGCCCGGGAGACGCCATCGGTCCGGGTGGCGTCTCGAGGAGTGACGCTGGAGATGTCGGCAGCGTCCTTCGCCAGCACGTTGCCTGCGGCGACCGGGTTGGTCGCCAGCACGCCGATGGTCACGGCACCCGCGGTCGTGAGGAGGGCTAGCGGCGCGGCCACCAGGGCTGCGCGGGGCTTGCGGCGGGCTTCGGTGTCCCGCTTGTGGCGGTGTTCTGCCACAGCGCTGATCCTTCGCTGTTGTCCGTCAGGGTCGGTGTCGCCGGACCGCCGGGGGAAGGTCACGAAACGGCAACGACGGTCGAGTCAACCACAGGCATGCCGCAGTCGTGGAATTTTCAAACTGTTCAATTGAGGTATCCCGGTCACCCGCCGGTGGTCTCGTCGGCATCCTCGTGCAGGTGGGAGCCGGAGCCGGCCC
Source organism: Nocardioides endophyticus (assembly GCF_039543845.1). NCBI lineage: Bacteria > Bacillati > Actinomycetota > Actinomycetes > Propionibacteriales > Nocardioidaceae > Nocardioides > Nocardioides endophyticus. The sequence goes on from NZ_BAABKN010000027.1 coordinate 20,760, forward strand.
CGTCGGTGTCGTCGTACCAGCCCTCGGGCACGACCACCCGATCACGCGGCGAGCCCTGACGCCCCCGCGGCGCGCCCAGCTCGGACACCGGGAACGCCTCGGTCGGGTCCAGCTCGGCCAGCAGCCGATCCAGGTCCGCGAGCGTGTTGACCAGGCCGAGGGAGCGGCGCATCTCGCCGCCGGCGGCGAAGCCCTTGAGGTACCACGTCACGTGCTTGCGGAACTCCTTGCAGCCCCGCTCCTCCCCCATGTGCTGACACAGCAGTTCGGCGTGGCGACGCATCATCGCGGTCACCTCGCCCAGCGTGGGCAGCGTGGCGACGACCTCGCCAGAGAACGCCGCTGCCAGGTCGCGGAAGATCCAGGGCCGGCCCAGGCAGCCGCGTCCGACCACGACGCCGGCGGCTCCGGTCTGCTCGACCATGCGGACGGCGTCGGCGGCCTCCCAGATGTCGCCGTTGCCGAGCACCGGGATGTCGACATGGTCGACCAGCGCCGAGATCGCGTCCCAGTCGGCGGTGCCCGAGTAGGCCTGCACGACGGTCCGGCCGTGCAGCGCGATCGCGGCGACGCCGCTCTCCTGCGCGATCCGGCCCGCGTCGAGGTAGGTCAGGTGGTCGTCGTCAATGCCCTTGCGGGTCTTCATCGTCACCGGCACGTCGTACGGCGTGGCCGCGGCGACGGCGTGCTCGAGGATCTCGGCCAGCAGCCCGCGCTTCCACGGCAGCGCGCCGCCGCCGCCCTTGCGGGTCACCTTGGGGACCGGGCAGCCGAAGTTGAGGTCGATGTGCGCGACGCCGTACTCCGCGCAGAGGATCTCGGCGGCCTTGCCGACGTAGACCGGGTCGGTGCCGTAGAGCTGGACCGAGCGGACGGTCTCAAGCTCGTCGAAGACCAGCATGTCGCGGGTGTGCTGGTCACCCTCGACGAGCCCGCGGCTGGTGATCATCTCGCAGACGTAGAGGCCCGCGCCCTGCTCGGCACACAGCCGGCGGTAGGCGGCGTTGGTGATGCCTGCCATCGGCGCCAGCACCACGGGTACGTCGACGCGCAGCGACCCGAGGGTCAGCGAGGTGGGCAGGGAGGACATGGACCTATTGTCCGCGGGCGGGTCGGGAGCCCCCAAATCGGCCTCAAGACGCCCGTGGCGCGCTCACTTCTTCTTTTTCTTCTTGTCCGGCTTCGGCGCGACGTACTTCTCGATCTCGCCGGTCCAGTAGATCGGGTCGAAGGTCTCCTCGGGCCGGAAGCTGACCGCCTCGAGGCTGCCGTGGTCGGGCGCCAGGTAGACGAGGCACACGTCGGCCTGCGCACCCGGTCCGAACTTGTCCGGCAGTGCCGTGCTCGGGCAGGCCTCGAAGGAGCTCGCGAAGGGCGTCGACTCCAGCAGGAGGTTGTCCTCGTTGACCGCGTAGAGCGGGACCCGCCGACCGCCGAGGTCGGACTCCCCGACGTTCGTGACGCTCACGTGCACGAAGTACGGCGTCGACTTCTGCTGGGCGTCGGTCAGCTGCCAGGCCGACAGCGTCTTCTTCGTGGTCGTCCGCTCGAGCTTGGTCACGGTGAGGTCGAGCACGCCGACCTCGTCCTGGCGCGGCTCGTAGGCGACCACCGCCTGGTCCCCGACCGAGAGGTGCGTGCCCTGCGGGGTCAGCGTGACCTCGTCAGGCACCGGGAGGTACGGCGAGGCGCTGGCCGAGCCGCTGGGGATGCCGGACTCCCCCGACGCGTCGGGGTCGTCGCTCCCGGAGCAGCCGGCCAGCAGGCCGGCCGACAGCAGGACAGCGAGCGACGTACCGAGCAGACGCGACATGGGAACAGTCTGCCTACGCAACGGCGTCAGCAGCCGACGAAACGCTCAGCGAAGTACGCAACTGCGCGATCGAGGCTGATCCGCTCCTGCGCCATCGTGTCGCGCTCGCGCACCGTGACGGCGTCGTCCTCGAGGGTCTCGAAGTCGATGGTGACGCAGTACGGCGTACCGATCTCGTCCTGACGACGGTAGCGGCGGCCGATGGCGCCGGAGTCGTCGAAGTCGACATTCCAGCCCGCGCGGCGCAGCTGCATCGCCAGGTCCTTCGCCTTCGGCGAGAGGTCGGCGTTGCGCGAGAGCGGCAGCACCGCGACCTTGACCGGCGCGAGGCGCGGGTCGAGCTTGAGCACGACGCGCTTGTCGACACCGCCCTTGGTGTTGGGCGCCTCGTCCTCGGTGTAGGCATCGACGAGGAAGGTCATCAGGCTGCGCGAGAGGCCCGCGGCCGGCTCGATGACGTAGGGGACGTAGCGCTCGTTGTTGGCCTGGTCGAAGTAGGATAGGTCCTGGCCCGAGTGCTTGGCGTGGGTGCTGAGGTCGAAGTCGGTGCGGTTGGCGATGCCCTCGAGCTCACCCCACTCCGAGCCGGCGAACTTGAAGCGGTACTCGATGTCGACGGTGCGCTTGGAGTAGTGGCTGAGCTTCTCCTGCGCGTGCTCGTAGTGGCGCAGATTGTCGGGGTCGATGCCGAGCTCGACGTACCAAGCAGTGCGCTGGTCGATCCAGTACTGGTGCCACTCCTCGTCCTCACCCGGCTTGACGAAGAACTCCATCTCCATCTGCTCGAACTCGCGCGTGCGGAAGATGAAGTTGCCGGGAGTGATCTCGTTGCGGAAGCTCTTGCCGATCTGGGCGATGCCGAACGGCGGCTTCTGGCGGCTCGAGGTCACCACGTTGGCGAAGTTGATGAAGATGCCCTGCGCGGTCTCGGGACGCAGGTAGTGCAGGCCGGACTCGTCCTCGATGACGCCGAGGTAGGTCTTGAGCAGGCCCGAGAACTGGCGCGGCTCGGTCCAGGCGCCGCGGGTGCCGCAGTTGGGGCAGGCCACGGTGGAGAGGTCGACCTCGTCGGGGTTGTCGAGACCCTTCTTCTCCGCGACCTCCTCCTGCAGGTGGTCGAAGCGGTAGCGCTTGTGGCAGGACTGGCACTCGGTCAGCGGGTCGCTGAACGTGTCGACGTGGCCGCTCGCCTCCCAGACCTGGCGCGGCAGGATGATGCTCGAGTCGAGGCCGACCATGTCGTCGCGCATGGTGACCATGGACTTCCACCACTGGCGCTTGATGTTCTCCTTGAGCTCTACGCCGAGCGGGCCGTAGTCCCACGCCGACCGGGTGCCGCCGTAGATCTCGCCGCACGGGTAGACGAAGCCCCGACGCTTGGCGAGCGAGACGACATGGTCAACGGTGGACGGCGGCGGCTTGGCCACGATGAAGCTCCTGCGACGTGTTGATGGTGTGACTTAGTGGATCAGCCTATCGACCGGGGCGACTCGATATTGAGGGCGGTGTCCGGCTCGACCCGCTCGTACGCCGACGGCTCCTCGATCGCCTGCGAGAGCGTCGCCACGGCCCGCAGCTTCACGTCGTACGACGAGAGCGCGCGGCGGTAGCTGCCCACGTTGTCCCACCGGGTGCTGAGCACCCACAGCTCGGGGTCGTCGACGTTGCGGCCGATCTCGCCGCCGGCATACCCGGCGCAGGCGGCGAGCGCCTCGCGTGCCGTCTCCACGTCGCCTCGGAAAGAGTCAGCCCGGTCCGCGGGCACCCGGAACCTGTTCACGACCAGCACGACGTGACCGTACAGCCCGTCAGAGCCTCCGGCGGTCCGCCCACCTGTGGTCATCTCGCCACACGAGGACGAGCGATACCAGGGCGGCGACCGAGATCAGCGCGCACACGCCGGCAGAGAACACGTGATGGACTTCGCCCATGCCCACCAGTGTCCCACTGCGTGAGGCCTCCGACCGGGTCAGACTTCGTCCCAGGTGTCGTACCCGTGCTGCAGCGCCCAGAGCACCGCCTGACTGCGGGTCTGCACGCCGATCTTGCCGTACGCGCTGCGGATGTAGGTCTTCACCGTGTTGATGCTCAGGAACTCACGTTGGGCGATATCCGCGTTACTCAGCCCTTGAGCGATCGAGGTGAGGACCGCGGCCTCACGAGCGTTCAGTCCGACGCTGACGCCCAGCCGCTGCGAACGCCGCTCGGAGGGGCAGGCACAGACGATCGGCTCCCGGGTCGTGGCGGAGCGCTCCCTGGTCCGCACTGTCTCGAGGATCGCCAACAGAGCGGTCTCGCCGGTGCTCACCGAGACGCAGCCGTCAACGCCTTGCGCCAGGGCTTGGTTGAGGAGATCCGGCCTCAGGTCGCGCCCGACGGCGAGTACGACGGCCGACGCCTCGTTGACCAGGCGATCGAGCTCAGCCTCGTCACCGTCGGCGAGGCCCAGCACGTCGTACAGGACGACGTCTGGTTCAGCCATCCCTCCCGGCGCCCGCCACTGGACCAGCTCGATGCGCGCAGGGTGGCGGCCGAGCACGGCGGTGATGCCGGCCACGACCATCGCCTCGGGGCTGACCACCGCGACCTTGGTGCGATGCCCGGGCGGCGACGTCAACTCGGAAGCTCCTCGGACCGCCGCGGATATCGGTTGCGCTCGCTCACGCTGCCGTCGGCCTCGCGGACCACGTGCACGACACCGCGCACCCGAGCCTCGTCGCGCCCGACCTCGACGGCCGACTGTCTGCTGCGGTACTCGCCTGGCAGCGCACTGTCGCGACCGACGGAGTTCCGCCACACCCCGTCCACGCAGGACGTCTCGATGGGCTCACCCACCATCCTCATTCCCTCCCAAATGACGCGTGCCCTCCGGGCGCCGTGCCTCCCGAACGGCGCACCCGGCACAAAGCCGTACGCCTGTACGTGTCGCGACCCCCGCCGTTCGTTACAGGACTCCAGGACGACGCCGCACACCCGAGTTGACAATCATTCTCAACTCGTCTGAGAATGGTTCTCATGAAGAGACTCGCCGTCGCGGCCACCGGTGCCGCCCTGCTCAGTTCGGTCGTCCTGAGCGGGTGCGCCGCATTCACCGACGACTCCGCCTCCTCCGCCGACGGCGTCGAGGTCGCGGCGGCGTTCTACCCGCTCCAGTACGTCGCCGGCCGAGTCGCCGGTGAGCACGCGAAGGTCGAGAACCTCACCACCCCGGGCAACGAGCCGCACGACCTGGAGCTCTCCCCGAAGGAGACGGCGGACGTCGCCCGCGCCGACCTGGTGCTCTACCAGCGTGGCTTCCAGCCCGCGGTGGACGACGCGGTCGACCAGAGCGCGACGGGCGACACCCTCGATGTCGCCGACGTCGTCGACCTGGTGCCGTTCCGCGACCACGGCGTCGATTCCGACGAGCTCGACCCGCACTTCTGGCAGGACCCGCTGCTGCTGGCCGATGTCGGTGACGCGGTCGCCGAGCAGCTCGAGGAGGTCGACCCGGACAACGCCGACGACTACGCGGCGAACGCGGCGGACCTGCGCGCGGACCTCAAGCAGCTCGACCAGGAGTACGCCGACGGGCTGACCGGCTGCGAGCGCACCACGGTCGTGGTGAGCCACGACGCGTTCGGATACCTCCAGCGGTACGGCGTGACGATGGCCGCGATCCTCGGCCTCTCCCCCGACTCCGAGCCGACCCCGGCCGACCTGGCCCGCCTGCAGGAGCTGATCCACGACGACGGCGTCACGACCGTCTTCTCCGAGTCGTTGGTCAGCCCCGAGACCGCCGAGCAGCTCGCGGACGACACGGGGGTGAAGAGCGCGGTGCTCGACCCGATCGAGGGCCTCACCGACGAGACGTCCGACGAGGACTACCTTTCCCTCATGCACGCCAACCTGTCCGCCCTCGAGGAGGCGAACGGCTGTTGAGCACCCCGGCCAACGAGCCTCCCGTCATCGAGCTCGGCAACGGCGCCGTCGCGATCGCCGGCCGGCCGATCCTGCGTGGGATCGACCTGACGGTGCGCTCGGGCGAGTTCGTGGCGCTGATGGGGGCCAACGGCTCCGGGAAGTCCACGCTGGTGCGAGCGCTCACCGGCCTGAGGCCGCTGGCGTCCGGATCGCTGAGCCTGTTCGGCACGCCGTTCGAGAGCTTTCGCGACTGGCGCCGCATCGGCTTCGTACCCCAGCGCGGTGGCGCCGGGTCCGGCGTACCGGCGTCGGTCTGGGAGATCGTCGCGTCCGGGCGGCTCACGCACCGCCGGCTGCTGCGACCGCTCGGTCGCCGCGACCGGGCCGCCATCAACGAGGCGCTCGAGGTCGTCGGGCTGTCGCACCGGGCCAACGACGGCGTCACCACGCTCTCCGGCGGGCAGCAGCAGCGGGTCCTGATCGCCCGGGCACTCGCCGGGGAACCGGAGCTGTTCTTCCTCGACGAGCCGACCGCCGGCGTCGACCTGCCCAACCAGCAGGTGCTCGCCGACACCCTCGAGACCCTCTCGGTCCGGGGCTCCACGATCGTGCTGGTCGCCCACGAGCTCGGCCCGATGGCGCCGCTCATCGACCGCGCGGTCGTGATGCGCGACGGGCGGGTCGCGTACGACGGCCCCCCGCTCGCGAGCGCCGACGTCGCGACCGCCCACCTCGACGGCCATCACCACCATCATCACGAGCCGGAGCGGCACGACCACGCGCCGCACGTCTCCTCCCTGCTGGACGGCGCACCGTGAACGACTTCATCGACCTGCTCGGCTACCAGTTCATGCAGCGCGCGATCATCGCCGCCTTGTTCACCGGGCTCGCGGCGCCGGCCATCGGCACCTACCTCGTGCAACGGCGCCAGGCGCTGATGGGCGACGGCATCGGCCACGTCGCGGTGACCGGCGTCGCGCTCGGCCTCCTCACGCACACGTCGCCCACGTGGACGGCGGTCATCGTGGCCGTGCTCGGCGCGGTCCTGATCGAGGTGATCCGCGAGCGCGGCCACACCAACGGCGACGTCGCGCTGGCCCTGCTCTTCTACGGCGGCCTGGCGGGCGGCGTGCTCCTCACCGGGCTCGCCGGGCAGAGCGCCGGCCGGTTGAACCAGTTCCTCTTCGGCGCGATCACCACGACGTCGATCTCGGACGTGATCGTCGTGATGGTGCTGGCCGCCGTGATCGTCCTGGTCTGCGTCGGCCTGTCGCCGCAGCTCTTCGCCGTGGCCCAGGACCAGGAGTTCGCGCGGGTCGCCGGCCTGAACATCCGGTTCTACAACCTGCTCGTCGCGGTGCTCGCCGCGGTGACCGTCACGGTGGCGATGCGGACCGTCGGCCTGCTGCTGGTCTCCGCCCTGATGGTGGTGCCGGTCGCGACCTCGCAGCAGCTGACCCGGTCCTTCCGGTCCACGCTGGGTGCGGCCATGGTCCTCGGCACGCTCGCCTCGGTCGGCGGACTGCTGCTCTCGGCGTACACCTCCAACTACGCCCGGGTCGCTCCAGGCCCGACGATCGTGCTGCTGGCGCTGGCCGGCTTCGTCGTCGCCTGGCCCGTCGGGGTGCTGCTGCGGTCGCGACGACGGCTGCGGCGCCCGTTCCCGGTGGTCGAGGTCGCGGCTCATGAGGCCATCGACGAGCACCCCCACGAGCACGGCAAGGACTGCGGCCACGTGGCGGTGCGACACGGCGACCACGTCGACTACGTCCACGGCGGCCACCGGCACGCCCCACACGGGAAGCACTATGACGAGCACTGATCCGACACCGCCGCTCCGCCCGACCCGCCAGCGCAAGGCGGTCGCCGAGGCGATGGCCTCCTTCGCCGACTTCCGCTCCGCCCAGGAGATCCACGAACTGCTCGGCGACCGCGGCGAGCAGGTGGGACTGGCGACCGTCTATCGCACCCTGCAGCGCCTGGCCGACGCCGGCGAGGTCGACGTGCTGCGCACCGAGGACGGCGAGGCGATCTACCGACGCTGCTCGGACACTCACCACCACCACCTGGTCTGCCGCTCGTGCGGCGCGACCGTCGAGGTCGAGGGTCCGACCGTCGAGCGATGGACCTCCAGCATGGCCGCCGAGCACGGGTACGCCGACGTGAGCCACACGCTGGAGATCTTCGGAACCTGTCCCCGCTGCGCCTGACGCGCCGTTCACAGCCAACTCATTCTCACGCATGGCGGCTGCTGCTGTCGGCGTACATCTCGGGGCACCGGCCGCCGGGGGTCGTCGCCAGCTCGAAGTGCCAGATCTCGTTCGCGAAGATCTGGCACAGCCCGTAGTCGGCGCCGTGCCGGCCGAGCCAGTCGGCGGCGTCGGTCGGGCCGATGTCGACGGCGTCGCCGGTGACATGCTCCGACGCGTCGGGGGTCGAGACGTAGCGGAGCGCCTCCTCCGCGCTGCCGTACCTGGTCACGGCCTCGTCGAACAGCCGCCGCTGGTGCGCCTTGCTGCGCCACCCGCTGGTGACGACCATCCGGATGCCGTCCTCCCGCGCGTCGCGCGCCGCTGCCTGGATCGCGTCCAGCAGGTCCGGATCGAGCCGGTTGACCGTCGCCCGGCCGGTGTCGAGGGGTCCGCTGTGGTTGATACCGCGGTCGCTGTCGCTGTCGAAGCCGCCGTCGGCGGGGATGCCGCAGCCGACCGTCGCGAGGGCTAGGACGAGCAGGGTCGCGACCTGCACGGCGTGGGTTCGAGGATGACGGGTGGTGGAGGCTGGCACCTCAGCAACGTTGACAGCCGGACCGTGTCGGCACCTCCGCCGCAGGTGCCGACCTCGCTGCCCAGCGGCCAGCCTTCCTCCTCCGCGCGACTAACGCGGCAGCCGGACCCGGAAGACGCTGCCCCGGCCGACCTCGCTCTCGACGGTGATCCGGCCGCCGTGGCTCTCGACGATGTCCTTGGTGATGCTCAGGCCGAGCCCGGCGCCGGCGACGGCCCGTCTGGCGGCGTCCTCGGTCCGGAAGAACCGGGTGAAGAGCCGGAGGCAGTCGTCAGGGTCGATCCCGATGCCGGTGTCAGCGACCTGGAGGTCGACCCAGCGTTCGTCGCTGCCGAGCTGGACGGTCACGTGGCCGCCCGGCTCGGTGTACTTGATCGCGTTGGACAGCAGGTTGTCGACGACCTGCGCGATCCGCTGCGCGTCCAGGCTCAGCCGCAGCTCGTCGGTGGCCGACAGCACGAGCTCGACACCGGCGCTGTCGGCGACGGGCCTGGCCGCCTCGACCGACTCGACGACGATCGCCGACAGGTCGGCACTGGAGCGGTTGATGGGCATCGGACTGCCGTCGCGCTGCGCGGTGTCCAGCAGGTCGCCGATCAGCCGCCGGAGCCGCTCGGCATTGCGGTGCACGACGCGGAGCTGGTCGACAGCGTGCGCCGGCACCGCACCGTCCTCCTCGAGGATCTGCACATAGCCGACGATCGAGGTCAGCGGGGTGCGCAGCTCGTGGGAGACCAGGGCGATGAACTCGTCCTTCACCCGCAGCGCCCGCATGAAGTCGGTGACGTCGGTGTAGCCGAGCGCGGCGCCGGCGAAGGCACCTGAGTCGGAGCGCACCACCCGCGCAGAGACCGACAGCGCCCGGCGGCTCGCCGGGTCGGCACCGATCCACATCCGGAGGTCGTCGAACTCCTCGCCCGCGGTGGCCCGGTATGCCGGCATCTGCTCGCGGAGCATCGGCGTCCGGCCGTCCTCGTCGAACACGTACCCGAGCTGTCCGGCGCGGCCCGCGTGGCCGTCGGGGTAGCCGAGGGCCATGAACTCCTGGTGGCGCCGGTTCATGCCGACGTACTGCCCGTCGCGATCGAGCAGCAGCAGGCCGACGTCCACGGTGTCGAAGATCGCCTGGCTCACCCGGCGCTGGTGCTCGATGGTGCCGGCCTGCACCCGGACCTGGTCCATCCCGTCCGCGATCACCAGCGCCGTGACGAGCACGACCAGCGCGATGAAGAGCGTGCGCACCAGCAGGACCGCGTCCCCGTCCGTGTAGATCGCGCCGGGCACGACCAGAAAGAGCACGGTCGCGGCGCCTGCGACCACCGCGCCGAACCGACCCCACTGACGGCCCAGCCAGAGCGCCGGGAAGACCGCCAGCAGTCCATTGCCGCCTTCGGGAGCCAGCCGGCTCACGCCGATGATCGCGATGTCCGCGACCGGCAGGACCAGCGCCATCCGGGGGGCGAGCCGGTCCCACGGGACGGCGAGCCCGACGACGAGGAGCAGCGGCACGGACATCAGCGCGAAGCCCGGGCCGCAGACGAGACCGAACCAGGAGCCGAAGGTGACCCGCACGCCGACGTCGATGACGTAGAGAGCGGTGAAGACGAGTTGGAAGCGTCCGGGATCGGCCAGCCACGCCAGCGTCCAGCCGCGGGCGGGCGCCCTGCCCTCGCCGAGTCCGACCACCGCACCTCCTCTGCGTCGGCTGAACTGTGTCAGAAAGTCACGCGTCTCAGCCGAAGTTCGGCTGCGCCCCGCCGTAGCGACGGTCGCGGCCGGCGTACAGCTCGATCGCCTGCCACAGGTGACGACGGTCGACGTCGGGCCAGAGCACATCGGTGAACACGAGCTCGGCGTACGCCGCCTGCCACAGCATGAAGTTCGAGAGCCGCTGCTCCCCTGACGTGCGCCAGATCAGGTCGGCATCGGACTGCTCCGGGACGTAGAGGTGTCGCGCGAAGGTCTTCTCGTCGACCTTCTCCGGGTCGAGCCGACCGGCTGCGACCTCGCGGGCGATGCTGCGCGCCGTGTCGGCGAGCTCGGCGCGGCCTCCGTAGTTGACGCACATCGTGAGCGTGAGGACGTCGTTCCTCTTGGTGAGCTCCTCGGCGACTTGGAGCTCGCGGATCACCGACTTCCACAGCCGCGGCGCCCGGCCGGCCCAGCGGACCCGGACGCCCAGCTCGTGCATCTCGTCGCGACGCCGGCGGATCACGTCGCGGTTGAAGCCCATCAGGAACTTGACCTCGTCGGGCGACCGGCTCCAGTTCTCCGTGGAGAAGGCGTACGCCGAGATCGCCTTCACGCCGATCTCGATCGCTCCCTCGACCACGTCGAAGAGTGACGACTCACCCTGCTCGTGGCCCTTGGTGCGGGGTAGCCCGCGCTCCTTGGCCCAGCGGCCGTTGCCGTCCATCACGACCGCGACGTGCCGGGGCACCAGATCCTTCGGGACCGCCGGCGGCCGGGCTCCGGACGGGTGGGGCGTGGGCTGACGGATGCTGCGCTTCACGGCAGGAGCCTAACCAGGACGCGGGGCGGCCTCAGGACGCGAGGCGGGCGATGTGGAGCGGGAGCACGACCCGGAACCGGCTGCCCCGGCCGGGCTCGCTGTCCACCTCGATCCGACCGCCATGGCTCTCGACGATGGACTTGGTGATGCTCAGGCCCAGCCCGATGCCCTGGATCGCGCGGTCGTGCGCCTCCTGCGCGCGGAAGAAGCGGGTGAACAGCTGGGACTGGTCGCTCTCGCAGATGCCGATGCCGGCGTCGGAGACGATGAGCTGGACCTCGGTCGCGCGGGCGCGCAGCTCAACTGCCACCTGCCCGCCGGCAAGGCTGTACTTGACCGCGTTCGAGACCAGGTTGTCGACCACCTGCGCGAAGCGGTGGGCATCGGCGTCCACCCACAGCACCGAGGGACACCTCAGCACCAGCTCGACGCCGGTCCGCTCGGCCGCGGGGCGCGCGGTGTGCACACAGTCACGGACGATCCCGCCGAGGTCGATCCGGGCGCGGTCGACCGGCATCGCGCCGTCCGGGTGCTGCGCCTCCTGGAGCAGGTCGGCGACCAGGCGCTGGAGGCGCTCGGTGTTGCGGGCGATCACGGTCAGCTGTCGCATCACCCGCTCGGGCAGATCCTCCTCGTCCTCGAGCAGGATGCTGACGTAGCCGACGATCGAGGTCAGCGGCGTACGCAGCTCGTGCGACACCAGGGCGACGAACTGGTCCTTCACGGCCAGAGCCTGCATGAGGTCGGTGATGTCGGTGCCCGCCAGCGCCGCACCGAGGAAGCCACCGGACTCGGTCGCGGCGTGGCGGGCGGAGACCGACACGGCCCGCCGGGTGCGCGGATCGGCCCCGCACCACATCCGGAAGTCGTCGAACTCCTCGCCGCGCGCAGCCCGAGCGCTCGGGATCTCGTCGGGTCCGAGCGGGGTGACGCCGTCGGCCGCGAACGTGTGGCCCGGCCAGGCGAGCCCGCTGCCCTCGGGGAGGCTGAGCGAGATGAAGTCGCCGTACCGCTGGTTCATGGCGCGCAGCTCGCCGTCGTGGTCGAGCAGCATCAGCCCGACGCCTGCGGCGTCGAAGATCGCCCGCGAGGTGTCCTGGTGCGCCTGGATCGTCTCGAGCGCCCGAGCCAGCTCCCGCTCGCCACGCTCCGCGCGGGCCTGCGCGGAGCGGGCCACGTCCAGGCCGCCGGAGATCGCGAGCGAGCTGACCCCGGCGATGAACGGGATCATCACGAGGTAGGTGAGAGGTGCACCGCCGACTCCGTGGACCAGCAGGCCGGGGACCGTGATCAGCAGGGCGCTCGCGGCCACCGACGCGAGGGCGCCCCACTCGCCGTACCGACGGCCGAGCCAGAGCGCGGGGAGCACCACCAGCAGCCCGAGGCCGCCGTCCTCGCCACTGAGCAGGGCGACCCCGACGATGCCGATGTCGACGGCAGCGATCACCGGGATCGTGCCGCGCCGCCACCTGGCCGGCACGCACCCGACGACGACGGTGAGCGTCGCCGCGAGCGCCAGGGCGGCCATCAGCCAGCTCCCAGGCGAGTCCGGGACACCGCCGAGGACCCGGAGCCCGGCCTCGGCGACCAGCAGAACGGTGAAGCCCAACTGCAGCACGCGAGGGTCCGGCTCACCGCGGAGCCACATCAGGCGCCAGGCGGTGGCGCCGGCTGTGCGCATCATGCTCACGCGATCCTCCTTCTCAGAACGCGAGTCGGGCGACATGGAGAGGCAGTACGACGCGGAACTCGCTGCCCCGGCCGAGCGCGCTGGCGACCTCGATCAGCCCGCCATGGCTCTCGACGATCGACTTGCTGCTGGAGAGCCCCACCCCGACGCCTTGGATCGCGCTCATGGTCGCCTCCCGGGTGCGGAAGAACCGGTGAACAGGTGGTCCTGGTCCTCGGCCCGCCCTCTGAACCCGGTGTACTTGATGGCGTTCGACACCAGGTTGTCGACCACCTGGGCGAGGCGCTGCGGGTCACCGATGAAGGCGATCGCGTCCGGGGCGCCGATCTCGAGGACCACACCGGCGCGGGTCGCGCTCGGGCACGCGCCCACCAGGCTGCCGTCCGAGTGCTCCACCCGACGGGCCGAGATCGACATGGCGCGGCGGCTCGCCTCCACCCCACCGGTCCAGACCTTGACGTGGTCGAACTCCTCGCCGGTCGGGCGCGCGCGGTCGGCACGTCGTCGATGGCCATCCGGACCGCGCCGCTCTCGTCGAACACCCAGCCGTCGACGACGTTGCCGCCTGGGTAGGCGAGCTCCGCGAACTCGGCCAGCCGGTGGTCCCAGCACAGATGAGCGATCACCCATCTGCACCGCCGAGTCCAGCCCCGCACCTGGTCCTCCCCCGCTCCTGACACCGTGACGATCGGCAGACGGCAGCGGGAACTGAGGACTGCGGGTCAGCGCTCGACGTACGCCAGCGACCTGAGCGCGCGCTCGAGATGCCAGGCGAGGTAGGCCGCGACCAGCGTGCTCGCCTCCTTCAGGTGCCGAGGGTGTGCGGCGTCCACGACCGGCCAGTCACCGGTCAGCAGGGCAGCGAGCAGCGCGACCGTCTCCGGCGCCGGGTTGGCCGACCCGGGGACCCGACAGGTCGCGCACAGCACACCTCCCATGGAGGGGTTGAACCACCGGTGCGGGCCAACCTCCCCGCACCGGGCGCAGTGCTCGAACGACGGGGCGTAGCCCGCCACCGAGAGCGAACGCAGCAGGTAGGAGTCGAGGACCTGTCCGGGGCCGTGCTCGCCGGCCGTCATCGCCCGCAGACCGCCGACGAGCAGCAGGAACTGCTGGACGGAGGGCTCGCGCTCCTCGGTCACCAGCCGGTCGGCGGTCTCGAGCATGACCGTGCCCGCCGTATAGCGGTCGTAGTCCAGCCCGAGGCCCTTGGCGTACGGCGTGATCGTCTCAGCCTGGGTGATCGTGTCGAGGTTGCGTCCCTCGGCGAGCTGGAGGTCGACGTAGGTGAACGGCTCCAGCCGTGACCCGAAGCGCGACGTCGTACGGCGTACACCCTTGGCGACCGCCCGCACCCGACCGTGCTGCCGGGTCAGCAGCGTGATGATGCGGTCTGCTTCACCCAGCTTGTGGGTGCGCAGCACGATCGCCTCGTCGCGGTAGAGCACCCACCCATTCTGCCCGGGCCGGTCAGGATCCGGCGCGTCGGCGGCGGCGTGGCGTGCGCCAGCACTGGGTCGCCAGGTCGAGTGCTGCCTGGTCGAGCCGGTGCGGTCGCAGCCGCCACTCGAGCGGCGTACGAGCCCGCAGGAGGGTGGCTCGCGGCAGCTCCCCCGCGAGCATCTCCGCGTCGGCGAGCGGACGCATCAGGTCGAGCGGGTGTCCGACGACCAGAGCGGGTACGTCGATGCGGCGCCGCTCCCGCGCCGACGGTGCCGCGCGCCCGAAGAACAGCCCGTGCAAGAGCGCGGCGACTGCGCCGGGCCGCTGGTCGCAGGTGTCGAGCGCGATCCCGGCCCAGAACGGCACGATGCCGCGGGGCACCGGACGCGTCGCCCGGCGCAGGGCCGTCACGGCCAGCGGGAGGAACCGCGCCGTGAGCAGCAGCGGCCCGAACGTGAGGATCCCGGACTCCACGCCGTTGTCGAGGATGGGCGCCTCGAGGATCAGCCCGCGCACGCGCTCCGGGGCGATCGCGGCCGTCTCGAGCGCGACGTTGGCACCGAGGGAGCTCCCGCCGACCACGGCCTGGGGCGCGCCGAGGTGGTCTAGCAGGGCCACCACCTGCTCCGCGAAGGCCGTGACCGAGTAGGCCTGCGGGTCGGCCGGCCGGTCCGAACGACCATGGCCGAGCGGATCCAGGGTGACCACGTGCAAGCCCTGGGCAGCGAGGAACCGGGCGAGCGGCTGCTGCATCCGCCGCGGCAGCAGCTCGGCAGGCACCAGTACGACCCAGGCGTCGCCGTCGCCGTACTCGGTGAACTCGAGGCGGTCGCGTCCGACGTCGGTCTCCATGAAGAGCTGCCCGATCCGCTCCGACACCAGCATGTTCACCAGATTAGAGTGCAACACTGCCGCCATGTGGAACTCGGCCCGCGGCCAGCTGAGCCTGCCCGAGGCCTTCGTGGTCCTCGGCGCCGTGCTGGGCGCCGGGGTGCTGGCCATCGCGTCCGCACCCGAGGGGTCGACCATCGCGATCTGGTGGCCGGCCGCGGGCATCGGCGTGGCGCTCCTGGCGCTGACGCCACGGCGCTGGTGGTGGTGGCTGGTCCCCGGCATCCTCGCGATGACCGCGGCCGCCAACCTGATCGAGGACCGCCCCCTGGACCTCGCGCTCTGGCTGGGGGTCGCCAACGCCAGCGAGGCGCTGGTGGCGGCAGTCTTCCTGTGCTGGCGCCGACAGGGCCCTCCCGAGCTCGCCGGGTTCGACGTGTTCGTCCGCCTGCTCGTCGCCGCGCTCCTGGGTGGCATCACGATGGCCACCATCGCGGCGACCGCGATCGCATTCCTGGTCGACGGCTCGTTCCCACAGACCCTGCGCTCCCTGTCCCTGTCGCACGCTGCCTCGACCCTGGTGATCCTGCCGATCGTGATGGCGCCGCCGATCCGGCGGCCACGTCGGCTCGCCTGGGAGCTGCCCCTGCAGCTGGGCGTGCTGATCGGGGTCACCGCGCTGGTCTTCGCGCCCAACCAGACCTTGTCGCTGGAGTTCCTCCCGCTCCCCCTCCTGATCTGGGCGGCGCTGCGCTTCGACCTCGGCATCGTCGCCTGGGAGCTCGCCGGATTCGCAGTCGTGGTGATCCTGCTGAGCTCGTTGGGGCACGGGCCCTTCGGGTTCGACTTCGAACGCGGTGAGGTCAGCGCCCTCGGGCTGGGCGCGGTGCTCCAGGCCTTCCTGCTCGCAAGCGCCCTGATGGCCCTCCCGCTCGCCATCAGCGTCGAGCAGCGACGCCGGCTGCTGCAGCGCATCAGCAGCAGCGAGAAGCTGACCAGCGCCACCCTCGACACCACGGCGGCGATGATCCTGGTGACCGACCTGTACGGCGAGGTGGTGCGCGTCAACGGCGCCACGGCCGCGCTGACCGGGTTCGCCGAGAGCGAGCTGGTCGGCCAGGAGGTCTGGGACCTGCCGCTCGCGCCTCCGGGCTCGTCCGGCTACCCCGCAGGCCTGCCCGACGAGATGAACGCCCAGGTCAGCCGCGAGACCGACGTGGTGACGAGCAGCGGCGACAAGCGACGGGTGATGTGGAACACCAGCTTCGTGCTCGACGAGCGCGAGCGTCCGACGTACGTCGTGATCACCGGCACCGACCTCACGCCCGAGCGGACCGCAGCCGGCCTCACCCGGCACCTGCTCGAGGCCGCCATCACGACCGCCATGATCGGCATCGACCCGCACGGCCGGATCAGCCTCTTCAACGCCGGCGCCGTGAACCTGCTCGGGTACGACGGGCAGGACATGGTCGGCACGTCGTTCGTCGACCTGCTCGATGTCGACCAGGTCGCCCAGCGCTGCCACGGCGCGACCGGCGAGGCGGCGTTCCAGAGCCTGGTCGCCGGCATCGAGAGCGCCGGTGCGACCCCGCCGCGGGACTGGACCTGGACCGGCATCGACGGACGTCGCCACACAGTCTCGATGACGATCAGCATCGCCGCCGACACGTTTGCGGCGCGGTTCGGCTACCTGTGCGTCGCCCGGGATGTCACAGAGGCTCGCGCCAGTCAGGAGATGCTGATCGCGGCCCTGGAGAAGGAGCGGCTCGCCGTCCAGCGGATGAAGGACCTCGATGAGGCGAAGAACGAGTTCGTCTCGACGGTCAGCCACGAGCTCCGCACCCCGGTGACCAGCATCGTGGGCTACACGGAGATGCTCGAGGACGGCTCGCTCGTCGACCCGGCACCCGAGCAACGTCCGCTGCTGCAGAGCATCGCCCGCAACGGCCAGCGGCTGATCCTGCTCTGCGACGACCTGCTGACGCTCAGCGGCATCGACTCCGGTGCCGCCCGCTGGGAGCGCAACGCGGTCGATCTCTCCGCGATCCTGGCCGGTGCCGAGGATGCCCTGCGCGCCCAGCTCGCGGGCCGGCAGCTCGACGTTGTCGTGATGTCCGCCGACGCCCCGATCCCGGTGCTCGGCGATCGCGTCCAGCTCGAGCGGGCGCTCACCAACCTGCTGAGCAACGCGATCAAGTTCACCGAGGACGGCGGCCGGATCGAGGTGTCGGCGAAGGTGCACGGAGGCGAGGCCTGGCTGACGGTCTCCGACACCGGGATCGGCGTCCCGGTCGAGGAACAGGAGGGCCTCTTCCAACGGTTCTTCCGCTCCTCCACCGCTCAGGAGCGCGCGATCCAGGGCACCGGGCTGGGGCTGTCGATCGTGGCCGCGATCGTGGCGACGCACGGTGGGCAGATCGACGTACGGTCCGCGCACCTGGAGGGCACCACGTTCACCATCAGGTTGCCGCTGGCGCGCGGTTGACCGTACTGGTCACGGTTGCCTCAGGAGACGTGTAGCACGGTGCCGAGGGCCAGGCACGCGGACTGCGAACCCTGGTGGAGCTCCCCCGGCGAGACGGTCGCCTGCAAGGCGTACCAGCCGATCTGGTCGACGTAGGGGTACAGGGTCACCGAGGCGTCGCCGTTCATCTTCTGGTCCACCGAGGTCGCGATGGCTCCCGAGCAACCCGCTGCCGTCAGCTCCTGCTGCGTCGCGTAGGGACCGCGCACGTTCACGCTCACGTTGACCGCGGGGTAGCGGGGCAACCCGGACAGGCTCACTCGGACCTCCGCGTTGCCGGGCTGCATCTCCGGGTTCAGGGCGGTCAACGCGACCTTGGACACCGCCTTGACCGTGGTGATCGCCCCACATGCTGTGACCGGCAGGGCCGTGGCGGTGCCGTCGACCGCCACCCTCCAGACGTAGTAGCCAGGAGCCCCGGGCACCAGAGACGGCAGGGTGTAGGCGCCGTCGACGCTCACGGTCGTGCTGCCGGCACCGACCGTCGAGCCCGCACACTGGGCAGCGGAGGCTGAGCCGAACGGTCCGTGGAGGGTTCCAGTCGCGTCGCGCGGCGTGCCGTCGCCGGTCACGGTGGCGGTGACCCGCGCCGGCGAACCTGTCAGCAGGGTGTCGGGGCTGGCCCTGAGAGCGAGCGTCTGCGGACCTCGTACGGCGGCCCGAGTCCTGGCGGCGAGCGTCCTCCGGACCCCGCCTTCGGCAGCGGAGGCCTCGTCCTGCCGCACCGGGAGCCGCAGGTGGATCCGGTGCTCGGGAACGTTGCGGACCGTGGCCGTCACGCGCTGCCATCCCGACTGGAGCTCCGCGAACCGCCCCACCGCCTTGCCGTCGTCTCCCGTGATCGCGTCGATCGCCGTGGCGCCGGCGGCGAGGGTCACGGGCAGTCCGGGGGCCGGCCTGCCGTGGCCATCGACGACGGTGACCGTGGCCGTGACCGTGCCGCCGACGTCGGCGCTCGTCGCGCTCACCCGCGCCCGGTACCGTCCCGCGTGGCGGCGCGACTGGTCGAGCATGATCCGTGCGAACCGTCGCACCGTCGCCGACTCGGGCGCCTGGCGGATGCGGCGCGCACCTCGCTCGCCCGTGGTGGCCCAGCGGCCACCGACCACGAGGGCGTAGACGCTCACGTCGACGGCGGCGGCCTGCGCGGCATCGCGGTAGCCGCCGTACTTGGACAGGATCCAGGCCGCGCGCTCGGTCTCTCCGTGCGTCGCGCCGCGCCGACCGCTGAGGTCATCGACGACGCGAGCCCGCTGGTAGCCCCGGCGGTTGACGTCCTTCGTGGGGGTCGTCACGAAGACCGGCCTGCCATCGACCAGGTATCCACCGATCCAGCTGCCGTCGGCACGTCCGTCCTGGGTGATCTCGTAGCCGGCCCACCGCTGGGGGGTATCGGGTCGGGCGACGGCGCCCATTGGTGCGACGCTCACGAGGAGGGCGGCGGGCAGAGCGACCAACAGCGCGGTACGGCGGACGCTGGCACCGGTGGTCTTCGCCATGGCTGCCTTCCTCAGCCCACGGGAGTCTCCGGCACACTGCCGGGGTCGATGGGCCGACCCGTGGGTCTGCCTTCTGGAGAGTTGTCGGATGGCGCGCTGTGGTGGGGTTGCTGGCTCGGAACGGGTGGGTCGGTCGCGCTCGACTGGCTGGGGCTCGGAGTCGAGGACTCAGGGGACGCCGGCGCCGTGACCGTCGATGCGGGACCCGCCGCCTCGCGCGGGCCGTCAGCGTCCACCGAGGCGGGCTGGCCGGGTATCCGCAGCCGCCCGCTCACGGTGGATGCGACCGACGAGCTGGCCAACCATCGGTAGCGTCCCGGATCAAGGCCGTCCAGCTCCAGGACCCGACCGCGTGCGCTGCGCACCAGCAGCGTGCGCACGACGCCGGCACCGGCTGGTCCACGCACCTCGAAGTGGACCAGGGCGGGCCGCAGGGTGGTCCGCACCAGGAAGGCGGCAGAGCCGACCGCCGCATCGACGGGTCGCACCACCATCTGTCCGGCCCGGATCGCGCCCTCGGCCCGGAGCACGCGCATCGTCGACAGCGACGGGCCGCCCGAGTCACTCACGTCGCCACCGTCCTCGTAGCCGACCCCGGCCACCGCGAGCGCAGTCGCCAGGACCAGCGCCGCCACGCCCAGGAGCCGCACCACCGCGCCGCGCGCGCCCGTTGACCCAGCCGGCTCCTGCCGCGGCCCCGGGATCGCCGCCCTCGTCCGGACGGGCGGGAGAGCGGCGACGACGACGTCCGGTGCCATCCCGCGCTGGTGGCCCACCGTCGCTGCCTCGCGAGGGGCGGTGGAGCCTGCCTTGAGGACCGGCTCGATCAGGTCCAGGATCGCGCGCGACGGCGGGGCGCCGAGCTCGTCCCTCACGGCGTCGCGGTAGCGGTCGAACTCCCGTCGCGCGCTGCCGAGGTCGCCGCGGTCCAGGTGGGCGCGGATCGCGAGCTCACCGGCCGACTCCAGCAGCGGGTCGATGTCGGTGGCCGCGTGCGCCGCGTCGACGGTGAGCGCCAGGTCTCCTGCCTCCAGGGCGTGCCGCGCGATCCGTTCGAGCGCCTTCACCCGCAGCTGCTCGAGGCCTTCGCGCTCGTGGAGGACCCAGTCTTCGTACCAGTCGGGGAGAAGCTCCTCCCCCACCAGCTGCCTGACGAGCGCCCCAGCCTCGCCCTCGGCGAGCGCGCCCTCAGTCGCGGCAGCGGCCCGCCGTACCTCGTCGACGTCGACGTCGACGTCGGGGCCCAACCCGATGGTGAGTCGGTCGGCCTGGAGCAGACCGGGACTGCGCTCCTGGGTCTGGAGGACGGCACGTCGCAGGCTGGCCAGCGCTCGCGCGTCTGTGCTCTCGGACCAGAGGACGCCGGCGACGTGCAGACGGCTGCTCCGACCGCTCAGGCCGAGCAGCGCGATGAGCCGCTCCTCGCGGTGGCCCAGCTCGACGCACTCAGTGTCGACGGCGAGCTGCCAACGACCCAGCAGGCGCAGGCGGCAGCGCCGCGTCTCTGCCCTGCTGTGCTCAGGCATCTCTGCCTCCCCGAGACCCTGGAAAACTCACAGTGGTGCCACACCGATGGCTCCGCCGGAACGGAATCGTTCAGGATGCCAAGAAGCGGCTCATCCACGGCCGAATCCGCAGCGGATATACCCAACATTGGGCGGACGGCAGGCCGTGACCGACCGACGGGACGGCTCGTCACACCGCGGTCACGCTGATGTCACGGGGGGCTCGCTCTCATGTGGCCCTCATTCCATCGCGCCACGGGGGAGGTGAAACCAATGCGCAGGGAACTGACCATCGCAGAGCTCGAGAGCGAGCACACAGAGCTGCTTCCGACCCGGGAGACGCTCTTCTTCGGCAACACCAACTGGGCGTCGGTCATGGCGTCCAACTCCTCGCTGGCACTCAATGCGGCGTCGTTCGGCTCCGTGGCCCAGAGCGCGGCTACCCAGTCGATCACCGTCAGCCAGGGCTGACGCACCACGCGTGGCCTCCCGTTCGCCGGGAGGCCACGCCTCCACCGATCCCTCACCCGCGGGAAGGAGGTGAACCGGGATGTCTCGTCCAGAGATGGCCATCGCAGAGCTCGATGCGCAGACAGCCGTGCCGCTGCCCCGCCGCGAGACGCTGAGCTGCCAGTTCGCGTGCGTCAACGTCAACAACGTGGTCGGCGTCAACCTCGCGATCGCGATCAACGCTGCCACCGTCAACTCGCAGGCGAACGCGCTCGCCATGCAGTACCTCGCCTCCGTCCACGTGTCGTGATCCAGCGCCTGACTCCGATCAGGCGGTGGGTGTGTTGCTCTGGCGCACCCGCCGTCCTCACCCTTCTCCACTCCAGAGCACACCAGAGCGATGAACCCAACGACTGCAGATCACCTCGCCGACCCACCGCCCGCCACGAAGCCGCGATGGCGTCGGGCGCTGGGTCTTCAGTTCCTGGGACCGGTCCAGGGATCAGGACTGCGTGATGTGTCCTACCTGGTGCGCCGGAGCGACGACCAGGTGGTGCAGCTGTCCGAGCTGCTCCATCTGGTCGTCGTCCACGCGGAGCCGCCCCGCCCGGCGGCGGAGGTCGCGGCCGACGTGAGCGCGTCGTACGGACGCACCCTCACGGTCGAAGGCCTCGAGCACCTGGTCACGACCCGCCTCGAGCCCCTCGGCCTGGTGCTGTCCGCGGACTCGGAGGACGTGGCCCGGCCGGTGCGCGCCAATCCGATCCTGGCGCTGACCGTGAAGGCAACCCTGCTCCCGGCGCGGTGGAGCAGGCGCGTGGCAGCGGTGCTCAGCCCGGCCTTGTGGCCGCCCCTCGTGCTCGCCGCCCTCGTCGGGCTGGTTGTCGCCGACATCGCGCTGCTCACCAGCGGTGGCTTCTGGCCGGCCGTCACCGAGGTCTTCGCCTCGCCGACCTTGGCGCTGGTGATCTACGCGCTCCTCACCCTGGCCGCGGTGGTCCACGAGCTCGGCCACGCGGCAGCGTGCCACTACGGCGGGGCCGATCCGGGCGACGTCGGCGTCGGCATCTACATCGTCTTCCCGGCCTTCTACACCGATGTCACCGACTCCTACCGGCTGAGCCGTGGCGGGCGGGTGCGCACCGATCTCGGTGGCCTGTACTTCAACGTCCTGACAGTCCTGGTCCTGGCGGCCGCCTATGTCGCCACCGGCAACGGCGTGCTGCTCCTCACCGCGCTGGTGCTCCAGGTGCAGATGCTGCAGCAGCTCATCCCCGTCGTCCGGTTCGACGGGTACTACGTCGTGTCCGACGTGGCCGGCGTGCCGGACCTCTTCGCGAGGGTGGGCCCGGTGCTGCGCAGCCTGCGTCCCGGTCACCCCGTCGACCCCCGGGTGACCGAGCTCCGTCCCTACGCACGGCGCTTCGTGGCCGGCTGGGTGCTGGTCACGGTCCCCCTCCTGACATTCGCCGTCGGCTGGACGCTGTGGAGCCTGCCCGAGTTCATCACCCGGGCACGCGCGGGCATCCGCCTCCAGCAGATGGTGTTCGACCTGGCGTGGGAGCTGCGTGACTGGTCGGCCATGGCCCTCGCGGTCATCTCGATCGCGCTGATCCTGGTCCCGCTGGTGGGTACCGCCATCGTGCTGTGGCGGGTCGCCGCCTCACTGACCGATCTCGCTCGCAACCGGATGGCCGCACGAGCCCGGGCCTGGGAGGACCGCGTGATCGGGGATCCTGGCGTCCGCGGGGCCCCGGCTGCCGACCCACCCCCCGTGCTGTCGGCCGCCGACTTCACCGACGCGATCATGTACCAGCCACGACCCCCTACCCCGGGACGCGGATGGCGCCGCGCCGTCTACGACGGCAGCGGACACCTGCTCAACCCGGGTCCCAGCGTCGTGGAGCAGCGCCGTCACGAGCTGGAGCGGCGCCTGCGCACGCCCATCACCGACTCGCGCCGGGTCGTGGTCATGAGTCGCAAGGGCGGCGTCGGCAAGACGACCATCTCCCTGGCCCTCGGCAGCACGTTCGCCATGCTGCGGGGCGATCGGGTGATCGCGGTCGACGCCAACCCCGACGCGGGCAACCTCGCCCACCGGGTGGCGCCACCGCACGGCCGCACCATCACCGACGTGCTCCGGGAGATCGACACCATCACCAGCTACGCCACCCTGCGCTCCTATACCGCCCAGGCGGAGGAGTCACGCCTCGAGGTGCTCGCCTCGGACGACGACCCGCGCATCTGGACGGCACTGGACCGCAACGACTACCACCGGCTGATCGAGCTCCTCGACCGGTTCTACAACCTGATCGTGCTCGACACCGGGACCGGGATCCTCGACAGCGCCAACCAAGGGCTCCTGACGGAGGCCGACCAGATCGTGCTGGTGGTGCGCTCGGGGATCGACGGGGGCCGCGCCGGCGCACTCACCCTGGACTGGATGGACGAGCACGGCTTCGAGGACCTCGTGTCCCGAGCGGTGGTGGTCGTCAATGCGCAGCGCAGCGGGGCCGCCCCGCCCGATCTGATGCGCCGCCACTTCGAAAAACGATGTGGCCACGTGGTGACCGTCCCCTGGGACGACGCCCTCGAGCAAGGAGCTCTGACCGACATGTCATCCCTACACCGCAAGACCCGGGACAGCCTCGTCGGCATCGCCGCCGCCGTGGCCGACAACTTCGTCCAGATGGGCGATCGACCGTGAGCGGGGCGACGACGCGCCGCCGCGCCGTGACCTCCGTCGTCATCGCCGCCCTCCTGGTCGGCGCCGCCGGGAGCACCTCGGCGCCAGCGGCCCATCCGGACCCGGCGGTCCGCGACCTCGATCTCGTGGCGAGCGCCAATCCCACAGCGGCCGAACCGGTCGTGGCAGACGACGCCTTCGCCGACGACGGCGTGTTCCCGCGCCGTACGGTCAAGTCGGACGTCGCCGCGACCGGCTCGGCGACCTGTGACGGCTGCGACGCGACGAGCACCGCCTTGCAGGTCCTCTACGTCAACCGTGGCCGGCAGGCCCGTCTCGACAACACCGCCGCCGCCTGGACCCAGGCCTGCACGGACTGCGCCGCGAGGGCGCTGTCCGTGCAGGTCGTCGTCCTCCGCGGCGTGCCGTCGATCGTGCCCAACAACCGGGCCCTCGCCGTCAACGCGGCATGCTCGTCGTGCCAGGCGACCGGCGTCGCCTACCAGCTGGTCGTGGCCTCCCGCCGGGCAAACCGGCTCTCCGGCGGCACGCTGGCCGAGCTCCGGGCGTGGGTCGCCGAGCAGGCAGCAGCACTCAGGGTCCCCGAAGCAGCGCCACCGTCGCGCCTGAGCCAGAAGAAGGCGGACCGGCGAGCCCGACGGGTCGCCGTCTCGGAGCTCGCCACGCTCGAGGACCTCGTCACCGACGACCTGGACGCGGTGACGGTCTCCGCCGACGTCGAGCTCAACCGCTGAGCGAGGCGATCAGGCGCGGTTGACCGCGCTGATGACCGCCTTGAGCGACGCGGTGACGATGTTGGCGTCCACGCCGACGCCCCAGTAGACCTGGTCGCGGACCAAGCACTCGACGTACGCCGCCGCGAGGGCGTCCCCGCCTGCGGAGAGGGCGTGCTCGGCGTAGTCGAGGACGCGGACGTCCCACTCGTGCGGCAGCTCGTTGATCGCGCTGACGAACGCCGCGATCGGGCCGTTGCCCTCACCGTGCAGCGACTGGATCTCGCCGTCGACGTAGACGTTCACGTCGAGCGCGTCCTTCTCGCCGGCAGCCGACGACGTGTGCACCGAGTTGAGCTTGAGCGGGGTCTCGCGGTCGAGGTACTCGCTCGAGAAGACCTCCCAGATCGCGTCCGGCGTCATCTCGCCGCCCTCGGTGTCGGTGCGCTCCTGGACGACCCGGCTGAACTCGATCTGGGCGCGGCGCGGCAGGTCGAGCTTGTGCTCGGCCTTGAGGATGTAGGCGACGCCGCCCTTGCCGGACTGGCTGTTGACCCGGATCACGGCCTCGTAGGTGCGGCCGACGTCCTTCGGGTCGATCGGGAGGTACGGCGCCTCCCACGGCAGCGAGCCGACCGGCACGCCCAGCTCGTCGGCCTGACGGTCGAGGTCCTCCAGACCCTTCTTGATCGCGTCCTGATGGGATCCCGAGAACGCCGTGTAGACCAGGTCGCCGGCGTACGGATGGCGCGGGTGGACCGGCAGCTGCGTGCAGTACTCGACCGTGCGCCGGATCTCGTCGATGTCGGAGAAGTCGACCATCGGATCGATGCCCTGGCTGAAGAGGTTCATGCCCAGCGTCACCAGGTCGACGTTGCCGGTGCGTTCGCCGTGCCCGAAGAGACAGCCCTCGACGCGGTCGGCGCCGGCCATCATCGCGAGCTCGGTCGCGGCGACCGCCGTACCCCGGTCGTTGTGGGGGTGCAGCGAGATGACGGTGTTCTCGCGGCGGGTCAGCTGCCGGCTGAACCACTCGATCTGGTCGGCGTACACGTTGGGCGTCGCGGACTCGATCGTCGCCGGCAGGTTGAGGATGATCTCGCGACCGTCCTCGGGCTGCCACACATCGGACACCGCCTCGCACACCTCGAGCGAGAACGGCAGCTCGGTGCTCGTGAAGATCTCCGGGCTGTACTCGTAGCCGATCACCGTGGTGTCGAGGTAGTTCTCGACGTTCTTCATCACCAGCCCGGTGCCCCGGACCGCGATGTCCTTGATCTCGTCCTTGCTGGCGCGGAACACCACCCGACGGAAGAGCGGCGCCACCGCGTTGTAGAGGTGGATGTTGGCGCGGGGTACGCCGACCAGGGACTGCACGCTGCGCTCGATCAGGTCCTCACGCGCCTGCGTCAGGACCGAGATCGTCACGTCGTCGGGGATGTGGTCACCCTCGATCAACTGGCGTACGAACGAGAAGTCCGTCTCGCTGGCGCTCGGGAAGCCGACCTCGATCTCCTTGTAGCCCATCTTCACGAGCAGCTCGAACATCTTCATCTTGCGCGCCGGGCTCATCGGGTCGATCAGCGCCTGGTTGCCGTCGCGCAGGTCGGTCGAGAGCCAGCGCGGCGCCTCGGTGATGACCTTCGACGGCCAGGTGCGGTCGGGCAGGTCAATCGGGGGGAACGGGCGGTAGCGCTCGAACGGCATGCCGCTCGGCTTCTGCTGGGACAGGTTCGTCGGAGACGTGGTCATGGGGTCCTCGCTGGGTCTGTGTGAGTGCGGGGCCGGCGCACGCAATCACTCCGCAGCGAGGGGGTCCGGCTCTGGCTCAGACCTCGCTGCGGCAGCGAAGGAGAAGCTGGCGCATCATCATGACGACCCTCACCCTAGCCCACCGCTCCGTCCGCTGACACGACGATCCGGATGCTGGCGGTTCCCGCCGGTGTTGCGGCGCTTGTTCTCGAGAGGGGAGATGATCGAGGACGGGCTGACAATCGAGGACGGGCTGGCATGGGTGGCGGGCCTCCTCCACAGGGCGCCTTGGCGGCACCCACGTTTCGGTTGTTCGAACGTTCGTGCGGGAATCTCGCACGAACGTATGAACAACGCGGAGGGGATTCAATTGGCTGTTGCAACGAGCCCCGTGTTGAGTGCCTGGCCGGGAGTCTGCCCGTCGAGGGTCTTGCGGGGGCGGGTGATCTCGGCGGTGTGCCGACCCGGGAGCGGTGCGACCAGAACGAAAACGGGAGGACCGCTCGACCAGGGTGATCACCGCACCCTCACGATCGGTTACCTCGGCGCTCCCGCAGCCGTCAGACACATGATGAGACGCGATCGAGGAAGGTGACGAGATGACGCGCGAGACGCTGGCAGCGGAGTTCGAGCAGCAGCGTGGGCGGCTCGTGGCGATGGCGCAGCGAGTGCTCGGCTCGCCCGCGGACGCGGAGGACGTCGTGCAGGAGGCGTGGCTGCGACTGGAGCGTCAGGACCCGGCGATGATCGACAACCTCGGGGGCTGGCTGACGACGGTGGTGGGGCGGATCTGCATCGACGTGCTGCGATCACGCAAGGTCCGGCCGGAGGCGGCGTACGACGACGAGCCTCCGGAGCTGGTGGTGAGCGAAGACGCCGGCAGCACGCCCGAGGACGAGGCCCTGCTCGCCGACTCGGTCGGACTGGCGCTGCTGGTCGTGCTCGACACGCTCGGTCCCGCCGAACGACTGGCGTTCGTGCTGCACGATGTGTTCGCGGTGCCGTTCGACGAGATCGGCCAGCTCATCGGCAGGTCCACGGACGCGTCCAAGATGCTCGCCAGCCGCGCGCGACGGAAGGTCCAGGGCGCACCGCCGTCCGCAGAGGTACGTCGGCAGCAGGGTGCCGTCGTCGACGCCTTCCTGGCCGCAGCGCGGACCGGCGACTTCGCGGGGCTGCTCCGGGTGCTCGACCCTGACGTCACCTGGCGCGTGCACACGCCGCGCGGCGTGATCGTCAGGTCGGGCGCCACCGAGGTGGCCGCCAAGGCCCAGCGTGGGATCCACACGAAGGTAGTCGCTCGCCGGGTGCTCGTGAACGGCGAGCCGGGCATCGTCGCGTGGGATCCCAGCGGCAGGGCGCGCAGCGCGATGGCGTGCACCGTCGTCGACGGCCGGATCGTGGAGATGGTGTCCGTCACCGATCCGGAACGGCTCGCGGCGATCGACCTGCCGGCTCCTCCCGCGTAGCTGTTACGTCTGCGACGACCTCCTCGTCACCCAGGTGATAGCCCATCAACGAAGGAGATCGTCGTGGAAGCCCGACTCAACCCGTTCGGCACGGAGCTCGGCCCAAAGTTCGCGAAGTACCTGATCGGCGCCAACCGGGTCCTGACCGATTCGACCCTGCCGATCGCGACGCAGGAGCTCGTGAAGGTCCGTGCCAGCCAGATCAACGGCTGCTCCGGCTGCCTCGACATGCACGTCAAGGAAGCCGTCGTGGCTGGCGAGACCCCGCACCGCCTGGCCCTGGTCGCGGCGTGGCGGGACGCGAACGTCTTCACCGAGGCCGAGCGGGCGGCGCTGGAGCTGGCCGAGCACGGCACCCGTCTCGCTGACGCGGGCGACGGCGACGACGTGTGGGCGAACGCGTCCAAGTACTTCGACGAGGAGCAGCTGCTCGCCCTCGTGTGCGTGATCGCGCTGATCAACGCCTTCAACCGGCTGAACGTCATCACCCGGCAGGTCGGCGGCGACTACGAGCCGGGCCAGCACGGCTGAGCGTGGCAACCTGAGGGCATGGCACGTCTCCTGGTTGTCCACCACTCCCCTACGCCAACGGCGCAAGCGCTGACCGATGCGGTCCTGGCGGGAGCGAACGACGACGCGATCGAGGGTGTGGAGGTCGTCGTACGCCCCGCGCTCGAGGCGACCGTGGAAGACGTGTTGGCCGCCGACGGCTACCTGCTCGGGACCACCGCGAACTTCGGCTACATGAGCGGGGCGCTGAAGCACTTCTTCGACACGGTCTTCCTGCAGGCGGGCGGCTCTCTGTCGGACGACGGCTCGGCATCGACGGCGAGCGGCGGCAAGAAGCCGTACGGGCTCTGGGTGCACGGCCGGTACGACGCGACCGGCGCGGTGCGCTCCGTCCTCTCGATCGTCGGCGCGCTGCCGTGGATCCAGTCGGCCGATGTGCTGACGGTGCTCGGTGACGTCGGCGAGGAGCAGCGCGAGGCGGCGTACGACCTCGGAGGGACGCTCGCGGCCCTGCTGAGCTGAGCAGGGGTTACGATCGCGCGGTCCGGCTACACCGAGGGAGGAACGCGTGCGCTTCGCCATCCTCGCGCTGGCCGCGTGCGCCATCCTGACCGGCTGCGGTGACAGCACTGCCACCTCCACCGCCGACGAGAAGCCACCAGCCGTCGGAGCCTGCCGGGTGCTCACGCCCAAGGACGTCGCCGAACCCGACAACGACACCAAGGCCGTCGAGTGCTCGGAGGAGCACACCGCAGAGACGTACGCCGTCGGGGACCTCCCCGACGAGTACGAGGATGCGGACTACGACGACGAAGGGCTCGGCGCCTGGGCCTACCGGACCTGCTCGAAGGGGTTCCAGGAGTTCCTGGGTGCCGACGACAGCCTCGTGATGCGCACGGTCGTGAGCTGGGCCTGGTTCCGTCCGTCCGAGGATGCCTGGGACGCCGGCGCCCGTTGGTACCGCTGCGACGTCGTCGGAGGCGGCGAGCAGAGCAAGGACTACGTCGAGCTCCCGACCAGCGCCAAGGGACTGCTCCTCGGTCGTCCGAAGGACACCTGGATGGTGTGCGCCGACGGCGCGACCGTCGCCGGGTCGGTCAAGGTGCCGTGCACAGAGCCGCACGACTGGCGCGCGGTCACCACGATCTCGCTCGGCGGCGCGAAGGACGAGTACCCGGGCGACCGCCTGGCCGAGGTGACCACCCGCGACTTCTGCTCGAAGTCGGTCGGCGCCTGGCTCAGCTACCCCATCGACTACGACTTCGGCTACACGTGGTTCCACGAGGCCGAGTGGGACGCCGGCAACCGACGCTCGGTCTGCTGGGCGAAGACGGCAGAGTGAGTTCGGGGACAGTGACCCGCAGGCGCGCACCGCTTGCGCTCGCCGGCACGCTGCTGCTCGCCGGCACGCTGCTGCTCGCCGGCTGCAGCGGCAGCGACGAGCCGGAGACCCCGGAGCCGTCGGCTTCGAGCTCGCCGGCCGGCCCGGGCTCCGGTACGCCGACCCCGGCGGCCGCGCCCGAGCCTCCGCGGGACCGCGCCTGCTACCAGCTCGACTACACCGAGGCCGTCGCACCGACGGTCGAGGTCGCGTCGACTCCCTGCGAGCGGCCGCACACGTCGATGACCTTCGCGGTCGGCCCGCTCGACGCCGTCGTCGACGGGCATCTGCTGGCGGTCGACTCCGAGCGCGTGCGCGGCCAGGTCGCCCGGGCCTGTCCGGAGCGCTTCACCGGCTTCGTGGGCGGTACGACGGAGGACCAGCGCCTCAGCATGCTGCGGCCGGTCTGGTTCACCCCGACCGTCGATGAGTCCGACGCGGGCGCGTCCTGGTACCGGTGCGATGTCGTCGCGCTCGCCGCGGACGAGAGGCTCGCACCGCTCACCGGGCGGCTGCAAGGTGTGCTCGGCCGGGCTGACGGACGCGACCGCTACGCGATGTGCGGCACGGCGGCGCCCGGCACCCCCGGCTTCGAGCGCGTCATCTGCTCGGCCAAGCACTCCTGGCGCGCGGTGGCGACGGTGCCGTTCGACCAAGCCGGCTACCCGGGCGTCGCCAAGGTCCGCGCGGCCGGCGACGAGCCCTGCAAGGACGCCGGCGCGAGCGCTGCCGACGGCGCCCTCGACTACAAGTGGGGCTACGAATGGCCGACCGCCGCGCAGTGGCAGGCCGGCCAGCGCTACGGGCTCTGCTGGGCTCCGGACTGAAGCTCGGCCGCCATCAGCTCCACCAGCTTCTGCAGCCCCTTGAACGGACGCACCATGACCGTGAAGTCGGTCAGCCGGCAGTCGGGTCCCCACGTCAGCATGTCGACGCCGTGGACGGTCAGCCCGTCGAGCACGGCGGTGAACTCCAGCACGGCCGAGTCCTCGCCGTACCACTCACGCACGTACTCGAGCGTCGGGCCGAGGACGACCATCGCGGCTGAGAGGTACGCCGTCGTCAGTGCCTTCCCCGCCTGCGGGGTGTGCACCGCCGGAGAGCGGAAGACGACGTCGTCGGCGAGGAGCTCGGCCAGGCCCGCCGGGTCACGGGACTCGACGACGGCGTGCCAGCCGACGACAGGAGCGGGGCGGGCCATCAGAAGCCCAGCTTGCGCAGCTGCTTGGGGTCGCGCTGCCAGTCCTTGGCGACCTTGACGTGCAGGTCGAGGTAGACGGGCGTGCCGAGGAGCGCCTCGATCTGCTTGCGAGCAGTGGTGCCGATCGTGCGGAGCCGCGCACCCTTGGGACCGATCAGGATCCCCTTCTGGGAGTCGCGCTCGACGTACAGGTTGGCGTAGATGTCGAGCAGCGGCTTGTCCTCGGGGCGGTCCTCGCGCAGCTGCATCTCCTCGACCACCACGGCGACGGAGTGCGGCAGCTCGTCGCGGAGTCCGTCGAGGGCGGCCTCGCGGATCAGCTCGGCGGCGAGGATCTGCTCCGGGGCATCGCTGAGGTCGCCGTCGGGGTAGAGCTGCGGCCCCTCGGGCAGCAGCCCGACCAGCAGGTCCTGGAGGAGGGCGACCTGGTCGCCGGACTTCGCCGAGACCGGGACGATCTCGGCCCACTCGGTGCCGGTCTCCTCGCCGAGCCGCTGGATCGCGAGCAGGTGCTCACCGAGCTGCTCGGACGTCACGAGGTCGGTCTTGGTCGCGATCGCGACCTTCGTCGTGCGCTTGACCTTCGCCATCTCGTTGACGATGAACCGGTCACCGGGCCCCGGCCTCTCATTGGCCGGTAGGCAGACCGCGACGACGTCGACCTCGGCCAGCGTGGTCTTGACGAGGTCGTTGAGCCGTTCACCGAGGAGGGTGCGCGGCCGGTGCAGGCCGGGGGTGTCGACCAGGATCAGCTGGGCGTCCTCGCGGTGCACGATGCCGCGGACGACGGTGCGTGTGGTCTGCGGCTTGTCGGAGGTGATCACGACCTTGCTGCCGACCAGGGCGTTGGTGAGTGTCGACTTGCCGGCGTTGGGGCGGCCGACGAACGACACGAACCCGCTCTTGTGCTCGGTCGGCTGCTCGGTCATTGCGGTTCCCTCGCGTCGTCGTACTCGGCCCAGATCTGCTCGTCAGTCTTGCCTGCCGCCTTGCCCGCCCGCCAGATGGGGCCGGGGTCGACCGCGCGCGGCTGGCGCTGGGCCACCCCACGCCAGTAGCCCATCACGTCGTACGCCGTGCTCGGCAGCTTGCGGTCGCGCATCAGGTGCTTGCGGATCGTCCGCATCTGCGCCGACTCGCCGGCCATCCAGAAGTAGCCGTCGCCCGACGGCCAGTCGATCGACTCGACCGCGTCGGCCAGCTTGCTCTGGCCGTCGCCGGGCGGCTCCAGCCAGGTGACGTCGGTGCCGTCGGGGAAGTACGCGCTCATGTCGTCCGGCACCTCGGCCCAGATCCGCGTCGGCACGTCCACCTCGGAGGCGATCCGCGCCATCGCCGGCATCGCCGTGAGGTCGCCGACCAGCAGCAGCCAGGAAGCGGAAGGCGCCATCAGGAAGGACCCCTTGGGCTCGGTGATCGTGACCGTCTCCCCCACGACGTCACCAGGACCATCGCGGAGTGCCCACTCGGTCACCAGGCCGACGTCGTGAACCACGATGTCAAGGGTCAGCTCGGCGCCGGTCCAGGAGCGCACCGTGTAGTAGCGGCTCTGGAACTGGCCCGGCACCACCAGCCCGACCCACTCGTCGGGGATGCCGGTGCTCTCGAACTCCGCCAGTCCCGGGCCACCCAGCACCAGGCGCACCAGGTGGTCCGAGAGCCGCTCGCGACGGAGCACCTCCGCGTCGTACTGCTGGGCTCTCGTGCTCACCCACCGAGGCTATCGGTCCTCAGAAGCTGTGGCGGAGCGGGTAGCCGCTGGTGCCGCCGGCCTCGGTCTTGGTCGCGAGCACGTGGTGCAGCTGGATCTCATTGCGCTCGAAGCCCAGCCGGGAGCCCGCCATGTAGAGGCCCCACACCCGGGCGGTCCCCTCGCCGACCTCGGCGACGCACGCGTCCCAGTTGTCCACGAGGTTCTGGCACCAGGCGGCGAGCGTCTTGGCGTAGTGGACCCGGATGTTCTCGTGGTGCTGCACCTCGAGGCCGGCGTCCTCGACCGCGGTGACGATCGTGCCCGAGCCGATCAGCTCGCCGTCGGGGAACACGTAGCGGTCGATGAACGCGCCGGTGTCCGTCGACTTGTTGTGCGGCCGGGTGATGCAGTGGTTGAGCATCCGGCCCTGGGGCTTGAGGTGGTCGCGGATCCAACCGAAGTACGCCGGGTAGTTCTTCACGCCGATGTGCTCGGTGAGGCCGATGGACGAGATCGCGTCGAAGCCGGACTCCTCGACCTGCCGGTAGTCCATGAACCGGACCTCGGCGAGGTGATCGAGCCCCTCCTCCTTGATCGCCTGCTGCGCCCAGGACGCCTGCTCGCGCGACAGCGTCACTCCGATCGCCTTGGCGCCGTACTCCCGCGCGGCGTGCCGCACCATGCCGCCCCAGCCGCAGCCGAGGTCGAGCAGTCGCTGGCCCGGCTGGAGCTCGAGCTTGCGGGCGACCAGGTCGTACTTGGCCGCCTGCGCCTCCTCCAGCGTCGCGTCCGCGGTCGGGTAGAGCGCGCAGGTGTAGGTCATCGACGGCCCGAGGACGTACTCGTAGAACGTGTTGGACACGTCGTAGTGGTGGTGGATCACCTCGGCGTCGCGCTGCAGCGAGTGCCGCACGCCCTCGACGGTCCGGCGCCACCGCGGCAGGTGCTCCTGCGGCGGGGGCGACGGCGGCTTCAGGTTGGAGATCCCCAGCGACCGCACGATGGTGAGCAGCTCGGCCGGAGCCGGCCGCCGGAACTTGGTGTGGTTCATCAGCCGCGTCAGGAGAGGGTAGGGGTCACCCGGGTGGACGCCGTTGATGTCGAGGTCGCCCTGCACGTAGGCGCGGGCGAGACCGAGGTCGCCGGGCGCCGTCATGATGTACGACAGCCCGCGCTGGTTGAGCAGGTCCAGATGGATGTCTGCATCGGGCGGGCCCGCCGAGCTCCCGTCGTACGCCGTGAAGCGCACCGGCATCCCGTCCCGCATGAGTGCACCAACGGCCTCGCCGATCGTGTACGTCTTGGTCATCGTCTCTTCACCGCCTTGTCGTACAGGGTGGTCAATCGGTCCTGCGGGTCATAGCGACCCTTCACGACGGCCAGGTTGGCGCCGCCGTACAGCCTGTCGAAGGTCTCGCGGTCGTAGAAGGCCTCGCTGTAGAGCGACTTGTGGCCGTCGAGCTCGAGGACCTGCTGCTCGATCGCGCGGTTGCGCGGTCCGTTGGGGGCGTCCGGGCCGACGTGCACCGTGCCCCAGAAGCCGGCGTTGACGTAGACCTCGCCCGGCTCCAGCGGGTAGGACGCCCACTCCCGCTTGGAGACCAGCGGGCACAGCCACACCGGGCGCATGCCGACCGCGTCGTCGAACCAGTCCAGGAACGCCGGCAGGTTGGCGACCGGCACCTCGATGTCCTGGATCACGCGTTCGCGCAGCGGCCGGCCGGCACGGCGGTCGAGCCGGTCGGCGATGGAGAAGCGCCGGTCGAGCCCGAGCAGCTTCTGGTAGACGTCCGAGCGCCGCCAGCGACGCGGCCAGAACCGCCGGATCCTCGGGTTCTGCGCACCGAACGCCCCCGAGCACCAGAACCAGTCGGTGTCCCAGCGCCACAGGTAGTCGTACGTCGTCAGCAGGTCGGTCGAACGCTGCTGGATGCTCTTGTAGTAGACGTCCTGGCCGACGTAGTCACTGGTCGGGCCGCCCTGCTCGCTCCACGTGGCGAGGGTCAGGTAGTACTCCCCCGGCTCGAACGCGACGCCGTCGAGCCCGTCGACGCGGACGCCGTCGTACGTCTGGGTGTCGACGATCTCGCTGACGGTCTTGGCGAGCAGCTCGGCGTCGTCGAAGCGGACGTGACGCAGCGCGACGTACGCCGGGACGGCCTCGAGCTGGATCCGCAGGCGGGTCGCGTAGCCCAGGGAGCCGTAGGAGTTGGGGAACGCGTCGAACAAGTCGCTGTGCTCGCCGTTGGGGCCAGGCATACAGGTCACGACCTCACCGGCTCCGGTGAAGACGTCCATCTCGAGCACCGACTCGTGCGGCAGGCCGTTGCGGAAGCTGGTCGACTCGATGCCGAGGCCGGTGACCGCACCGCCGAGGGTGATCGTGCGCAGCTGCGGCACGACGTACGGGATCAGGCCGTGCGGCAGCGTCGCGTCGACGAGATCCTCGTAGGTGCACATGCCCTGCACGTCGGCGGTCTTGGCGTCGACGTCGATCGCGATCACGCCGTCGAGCCCGGACACATCCAGCCCTGGTGCATCCGTTGCCGCCCGCGGCCTGAAGAGGTTGGTCGTCTTCTTCGCCAGGCGCACCGGTGCACCGGTCGGGATTGCGGCGTACGACGACCGCAGCCGCTCGACCGCCAGGTCGTGTGCAGGCCAGCCACGCAAACTCACGACACGGGAACTTACTCCTGTCCGATCTCGGATGTGTTTCCGACCCGGATCTAGGTGGAGAGTGTCTCCGGAATCACACCGGCGAACTAGGAGCTGAGTGTCTCCGCGATCATGCCCTTCACGTCGCCGCGGTGCACGACGACGCCGGTGCCCCCGAAGTCGCGGACGGCGGACAGGTCGGCTTCGGCAGCGGCGTCCGACGCTGTCAGCACGACGGCGGCCTCGAGGCCCTTCGACCCGGAGGCCACCGCCATGGCGACGCAGACGCCCAGCGCCGAGACCTGGAGCGAGGGCAGGTCGACGGTGGCAGCCGCATAGGTGCGGCCGTCGGCGTCGCGTACGGCGGCGCCCTCGGCCGCGCCGGTGCGAGCGCGGGTGGCCCGGGCCAGGGTCACCAGCTTCTTGTCCTCAGCCGAAAGCTCACTCATCGTCGTCCTCGTTCGACTCGTCCTCGGTGGCGACGCGTGCGATGAGCACGGTGCCGATGCGGTTGCGGCGGCCGGTCGCGGCCTCGGCCTCGAAGCGCAGCTCGTGGGCCTCGACGACCGACCCCGGGATCGGGACCCGGCCCAGGTGCTTGGCCATCAGGCCGCCGACGCTGTCGACGTCCTCCTCCTCGACGTCGAAGCCGAAGAGCTCGTCGAGGTCGTCGATGGGATAGCGCGAGGACACCCGGACGACGCCGTCGTCGAGGGTCTCGACGTCGACCTCCTCGGCGTCGTACTCGTCGGTGATCTCGCCGACGATCTCCTCGAGGATGTCCTCGATCGTGACCAGGCCGGCGGTGCCGCCGTACTCGTCGACGACGACCGCGATGTGCTGGCGGTTGGCCTGCATCTCGGAGAGCAGCGCGTCGACCGGCTTGGAGTCCGGGACGAAGTGGGCGGGGCGCATCACCTCGTCGATGCGCTGGGTGAACTCCACGTCGGGCGCCTCGAAGTCGCGGCGCACGATGTCCTTGAGGTAGGCGATGCCGACGACGTCGTCGAGGTTCTCGCCGATCACCGGCAGCCGGGAGAAGCCGCTGCGCAGGAAGAGCGAGAGCGTCTGGCGCAGGTTCTTGTAGCGCTCGATGTAGACGACGTCGGTGCGCGGCACCATCACCTCGCGCGCGATCGTGTCGCCGAGCTCGAGGACGTCGTGGATCATCTTGCGCTCGCCGGACTCGATCAGCGACGACGCCTCGGCCATGTCCACCAGCTCGCGAAGCTCGGTCTCCGTGGAGAACGGTCCCTCGCGGAAGCCCTTGCCGGGGGTCAGTGCGTTGCCGACCAGGATCAGCAGCTTGGGCAGCGGGCCGAGGACGGCGGTCACGAAGTAGAGCGGCGCGGCCGACGCGAGCGCGACCCGCTCGGCGTGCTGGCGACCGACGGTGCGCGGGGCGACCCCGATCGCGACGAAGGAGATCACCAGCATCACCGCGATGGTGGTCAGTACGGCGGGCCACCACGCCCCGTCGTACGCCTGGTCGATCGTGAACGCGACGAGCACGATAGCGGAGATCTCGCAGAGCAGACGCAGGAGCAGCGCAGTGTTGAGGTAGCGCGGCGGGTCCTCGAGCAGCGTCACCAGGCGTCGGGCACCGGCGCGCTTGTCGTCGAGCAGCTCCTCGGCGCGGGCCTTGGAGAAGGATCCGAGTGCGGCGTCCGCGGCGGAGAACAGTCCGGCGAGCACGACCAGCGCGGCCGCACCGATCAGCAGCCAGACGTCGGTGCTACTCACCGGCGTTCGGGGTCCGCCAGGCGGCGAGGAGCTCGTCCTGGAGACCGAACATCTCCTTGTGCTCCTCCGGCTCCGCGTGGTCGTAGCCCAGCAGATGCAGGATGCCGTGGACCGTCAGCAGCTCGATCTCTGCCTCGGTGCCGTGGCCGGCGGTCTCCCCCTGCTTGGCGGCGATGTCGGGGCACAGCACCAGGTCGCCGAGCACGCCCTCCTCGGGCTCCTCGTTGACCAGGCCGGGCCGCAGCTCGTCCATCGGGAAGGCCAGCACGTCGGTCGGCCCCTGCTTGTCCATCCACTGCTCGTTGAGCTGCGCGATGGTCGGCTCGTCGACCGCCTTGATGCAGAGCTCGGCCATCGGGTGGACGCGCATCCGGTCCATCACGAAGCGGCTGAGCGCGGCGAGCCGCGTGACGTCGAGCT
Source organism: Nocardioides endophyticus (assembly GCF_039543845.1). Classification (NCBI taxonomy): domain Bacteria; kingdom Bacillati; phylum Actinomycetota; class Actinomycetes; order Propionibacteriales; family Nocardioidaceae; genus Nocardioides; species Nocardioides endophyticus. The sequence continues at coordinate 57,961 of NZ_BAABKN010000027.1, forward strand.
CGCGGCCCGACTCGTTGAGGACCTCGATGGTCAACTGCGTGCTCCTGGCCGGTTGGCCTGCAACAGCTCGATCCGGGCGTCGTGGTCGTCGTACGCCGCGACGATCCTGCCGACGAGCTTGTGGCGTACGACGTCCTGCGCGGTGAGCCGGTTGAACGAGATGTCGTCGACCGTCTCGAGGATCTCCTCGACGGCGCGCAGGCCCGACTTCTGCCCGTTCGGCAGGTCGGTCTGCGTGACGTCACCGGTGACCACGATCTTGGAGCCGAACCCGAGTCGGGTCAGGAACATCTTCATCTGCTCGGGCGTGGTGTTCTGAGCCTCGTCGAGGATGATGAAGGCGTCGTTGAGCGAGCGACCACGCAGGAACGCCAGCGGCGCGACCTCGATCGTCCCGGCCGCCATCAGCTTGGGGATCAGCTCGGGGTCGAGCATGTCGTGGAGGGCGTCGTACAGCGGCCGGAGGTAGGGGTCGATCTTCTCCGTCAGCGTGCCGGGCAGGAACCCCAGCCGCTCGCCGGCCTCGACCGCCGGGCGGCTCAGGATGATCCGGGTGATCTGCTTGGACTGCAGTGCCTGGACCGCCTTCGCGACGGCGAGGTAGGTCTTGCCGGTGCCGGCGGGCCCGATGCCGAAGGTGATGGTGTGCTTGTCGATCGAGTCGACGTAGCGCTTCTGGTTGAGCGTCTTCGGACGGATCGAGCGGCCGCGGTTGCTCAGGATGTTGAGGCTGAGCACGTCGGCCGGACGCTCGGTGGTCTCGGCGCGGAGCATGCTGTGCACGCGCTCGACCGTCTCGTTGGTCAGGCCCTGGCCGGTGCGGATGATCGTGACCAGCTCTTCGAGCAGGCGCTCGGCGAGGGCCACCTCGCCGGGGTCACCCACCATCGAGACCCGGTTGCCGCGGACGTGGATCTCCGCGTCGAACGCGCCCTCGATGATCCCGAGGAACTCGTCGCCAGGGCCGAGCAGGCTGACCATGTTGATGCTGTTGGGTACGACGACCGTGTGCTTGGTCGTGGGTGTGTCAGTCATGAGGCCCCTACGGGCGCCCTTCGTGTCGGTGGTTGAGGCGCTTCCATGCTACGGGAGCGGCATCGCCCGGCCCAGCGAGTTGCGGCGTACGGTTGCTCCATGGTGGCCGAGAAGGATCTCGACGAGGTCTGGGACGACGAGCCCGACCCGTCCGAGGACGCGCCGCCGTACTGGTTCCCCGGTCTGCACCTGCCCGAGGACGCTCGCCAGATGGGGTTGACGCATCACGTGCCCGAGGGCGCGATCCTGGACTTCGCGGGACGCCTGGACTCCACCAAGGCCGGCCACCGGATCACCGCCTGGGTGCTGCTGGTGGTCTTCGGGATGCCCGTGGTGCTGGCCGTGCTGCGGCTGATCTACGCGTTCTGATCTGCGTGTTCTGACTGGGCGTCGGCGACCCCGCCGGAACCCAGCCGTCGTGACGGGCAGCGGCGACGGCCGCGAGCTGCGACGTGACCCCGAGCTTCGACAGGATCGACTTGATCTGGGTCCGCACCGTCACCTCCGACAGGCACCACGACCGTGCGATCTCGGGGGCGGTCGCGCCGCTCATGAGCTCGATGAGGACCTCGCGCTCGCGCGCCGTCAGCGTGGACAGCCTCTGCCGCCCGACCGCGTGCGAGTCCTTTGCGTTCTGCGCCACGGCCATCAGGCGCCGTGCGTGGGCGATGTCCATGACCGGCTGCCGCGCGAGGGCATGTCGCAGGGCCACGACGATCGGTGCGAGACCGCCGGACTTGCACAACGCGCCGACCGCGCCCCGTCGTAGGCACTCGCCGAGGAAGACCTCGTCGTCTCCTCGGTTGGTCAGCACGATGACCTGGAGCTTCTGCGCGACGAGGGCCTCGACGAGGGCGGCGCAGTCGACGTAGGGCCCCAGGTCGCAGTCCATGAACACGACGCTCGGTCGCGCCTTGAGCACCTCCGCGGCTATCGAACGGGTCGATGACCCGACACTCACGACGACAGCCCGCGCGTCGACGGCACCGCCGAGCGCGAGTCCGAAGGTCTCGGCAACCAAGACCATCTGCTCGACGACGACGACGCGCGCCATCGGGCCGGTCACGACGACACCTCGTTCTGCCACAGCGTGCTGCTCATCATGCAAACCCCCCGGTTATGGTCGGGACGCTATCCCCAACCGCCCTCCGAGGGGAGTCTTTTCGCCAGGTATCTCTAGTCGAAGGCGACTTGGAGCATGCCGAGACACATCTCGTCCGTGGTGCCTTCGGCCCAGACGACGTACGTGTCAGGGATGTCCTCGAACGCCGGCAGCACGTCGCGCAGCCACTGCACGTGCTTGCAGGTGACCTTGACCTTGTCGTACTGGTCGAGGTGGATCGGGTCGATCGGCTTGGTCCCCTGGTTGTCGAAGTCCCAGATCGGGATGTCGAGGATCGTCTTCGCGTCCGGAGTGCCCGGGTTGGCTTCGATCCTCAGCTGCCGGCCGAGCAGGTGCATGTGACCGGCGGCGCCCAGGATCGTCATCGGCTTGTTGATGTTGCGGGTGCAGCTGGTGGTGTTGGACGCCTTCGCCTCGGTGCCGCAGAGCAGGTGCAACAGGCTGTTGGTGTTGCCAGCGCTGCCGAAGCGCTGCATCACGTCCTTGACGGCCGCGTCGCGGTCGCACAGGGGCGAGTCGTCGTGGTCGGGCCGGCACGGCATCTCCACCGGGGCCGGCATCAGGAAGGTGTGCAGCGCGTCGAGGTCGCGGTTGCCCGCCATCCAGCGCAGCTGGGTGCTGGAGACATCCGGCGCCGCGTCCTTGAGCAGGTTGTAGTGCACCTGCATCACGATCCGCGAGCCTGCCGCCAGGCGTACGCCGTACCCGTCGCGGACCTTGGTCTCGTCGCCACCAGGTGCCCACGCGGCGAGCCAGTTGGCATCGTCGACGTTGGAGAACTCCCCCGCCAGGCCGGTGCCGCCGAAACAGGTCCAGCCCTCGTCGGCGGACTGCGCGTCCTTCTGCTCCGCCTCCTGCACTTGCGCGGGGTCGACCCGGAAGAGGATCACGTGGTGTACGACGTCGGGGTTGCCGGGCAGCACGTTGCTGCCCGTCAGCCAGACGTCCTTGTCCAGCTGGGGATCGAGCAGGAAGCAGCGGTAGTCGTCGGTGCCCTTGCCGGTCGGCGCGGACGGCGTGTAGTCGGTCTGCATCTGGAGGTTCATCCGGTGCTCGCCGGCGCGCAGCGGCAGCTGCTTGCCGGGCTTGATCCGGGCGAGCTGGCTGGCTTGCACCTCCGGCGGGTCGGGTGGGTCGAGCAGCTGGCCGGGCGAGCCGGCCCGGCGGTTGTCGTCCTCCTGGACGCAGCCGGCGAGCGAGACCACGACGACGAGGGCCGCGGCGATGGCGGCGAGACGCCTCGCGGTGCCGTTCAGTCTGCCGGTCATCCGGGCGGCCAGCCGAACGGGCGTCCGGCGAGCAGGTGCAGGTGGGTGTGGAACACGGACTGCCCGGCTCCCGCGCCGGTGTTGAACACCAGGCGGTAGTCGTCGTACCCCTCGGCAGTCGCGACGGCGGCGGCCGTGGTCACCAGCTCGGCCGAGGCGACCGGGTCGCCGGCCGCGAGCTCGGCGGCGTTGGCGTAGTGGTCCTTCGGCACGATCAGCACGTGCGTCGGCGCCTGCGCGTTGAGGTCGCGGAACGCGACCGTGCGCTCGGTGGTGTGCACGATCTCGGCCGGGATCTCTCCCGCGACGATCTTGCAGAACAGGCAGTCCACATTTCCTCCCGCTGCGCAGTAAACCACCGGACGTCCTCACGCGTCCCACTAGCGTGACAACCGTGACCGACCGCCCCGCGTGGACCGCGGACGAGGCGCTGGAGCAGCTGTACGCCGCGCACTGGCGCGGGTTGGTCCGGCTGTCGGTGCTGCTCGTCCGCGACCAGGGCGTCGCCGAGGAGGTCACCCAGGACGCGTTCGTCGCCGTGCACGCCCGGTGGTCGCGACTGCGGGACCCGGACAAGGCGCTCGCCTACCTGCGCCAGACCGTGGTCAACCGATCTCGGTCGGCCCTGCGGCACCGGGCGGTCGTGCAGCGGCACGCCGAGCGTCGTACGACACCGCTGGTCGAGGCCGGCGCCGACCAGGCCGCCCTCGTGGGTGACCGCCGGGCCGCCGTCCTCGATGCCATGCGCGAGCTCCCCCAGCGTCAGCGCGAGGTGCTGGCCCTGCGCTACTACCTCGACCTGTCCGAGGCCGAGATCGCCGACACCCTCGGCATCAGCCGCGGCGCCGTGAAGAGCCATGCTTCGCGCGGCGCCGCCACCCTGCGAACCCTCCTCGAGGAGGAGCTGTGAACGATCTCCGCGACCTGCTCCACGACGCCGTCGCCGACGTGGAGCCCGCCGATCGCCTCCGCGAGCTCCGCGCCCGTACAGCGGACCCGGCGCGCGCTGCCGCCCGGCCGTGGTTCTGGGCCGCCGGCGCGACCGTGCTCGCGACCGCTGCTGCGGTGGCCGTCGTCGCGATCCTGAGCAACGGGTCCGATGCTCCGCGTCATCACCACCACGACATGGCGCTGGACCCGCCTGCGTCGACCCAGCTGGTGGCGGCGTACTTCATCGGCGACTCCGCAGATGGTCCTCGACTCTTCCGGGAGTTCGACGAGGTGCCCGTCGGCGACCCCCTCCAGGCGGCGCTGGACCGTATCGAGCGACCGGCGAGCGACCCGGACTACTCGACCACGTGGACTGCGGGCTCGTTCGGCGGCGTCACGCAGAGGGACGACGGCATCCACGTCGAGGTCGACGACCCCGCCGCCGTCCTCCCCAACGACCTCGCGTTGCAGCAGGTCGTCTACACCCTCCAGGCCGCGGCCAGCGAGCAGCTGCCGGTGTGGTTCTGGCGCGAAAAACAGCGCGGCAACGCCCCGGTCACGGCGGCACCGCAGGTGGACGTGCTCAACCCGGTGAGCATCAGCGACCCCGCCGAGGGCAACGCGTACTCGGGGTCGATGATCGCCCGGGGCCGAGCAGAGCCCAGCGGAGTGCTGTGGCACCTCTCCGACAGCGCCGGCCGGATCGTGCGACAGGGGGTCGCGGCGTCCTCGACTTCGGGAACCGGGCTGCGTCCGTGGAAGGTCACGGTGGACCTCGACGGGCTCGAGCCAGGCGACTTCACCTTCGCCGTCCTCACGACCGACACCATCACACCCGGGCAGACAACGTTCCTCTCGTCGACCGACACGCGCACGATCAGCGTCCGTTAGTCACCACCGACCCCGAAAATGGCTCCCATGTCTTCCCGCACCCGCCTTGCCGCCCTCGCCTCCCTCTCCGCGCTCGCCCTCGCCGGGCTGAGCGGCTGCGGCTCCGAGGGGCAGGACCCGGCGTCGAGCGACACGACCCCGACCCAGGCCGCCGACCCGAGCGACGACGCGGGCGAGCCGTCGGAGCCGGCCTCCGACGACACCGACGCCAACACGACGACCGTGCCGGTCTACTTCGTCGGCGAGACCCCCCAGGGGCAGCGGCTCTTCCGCGAGTTCCGCAAGGTCGAGTCGGACAACCCCGCCGCCGAGGCGCTCGCGCTGATGACCGCCGGCGACGCGCTCGACCCTGACTACGACACGCTCTACCCGAGCGGCAGCTTCGCGAGCGTCGACATCGCCGACGACATGATCACGGTCGGGCTGCCCGACGAGTCGTGGACCACGGCTCCCGACGGGATGTCGGACGACCAGGCCCGCCTGGCCGCCCAGCAGCTCGTCTACACCGTCCAGGGCGTCACGCAGAAGCGCGTCCCCGTCTCGATCACGCTCGACGGCGCGCCCGCCGACCTCTTCGGCCTGGCCGGCCAGGTCAGCAACGACCCGGAGCTCGACGTACGCGCCCTGGTCAACATCACCGCTCCGGAGGAGGGTGCGTCCGTGAGCGGCTCGTTCACGGCCAGTGGCGTGTCGAGCTCGTTCGAGGCCACCACGCCATGGGAGATCCGCAAGGGTGGCGCCGACGGCGAGGTGGTCAAGGACGGCTTCGCGACCGCCGAGGGCTGGATGGACAAGCTCTACCCGTGGGAGACGGAGGTCGACGTCTCCGGCCTGCCCGCCGGTGACTACACGTTCGTCGCGATGACCGACGACCCGTCCGACGGCGAGGGCGGCGGCCCGACCGTCGAGACGAAGAGCATCACGATCAAGTGAGGCTGACGCGGCAGCGGCTCAACCGCACGCTGCTGCGGCGTCAGCACCTGCTCGAGCGCGGCGACGCGACGCCCGAGGAGATGGCCCGGCACCTGGTGGGGCTGCAGGCGCAGGAGACCCTGCCGCCGTACCTCTCGCTGCAGGCGCGAGTCACGTCGTTCGACCCGTACGCCGTGACCCGCGCGCTCGAGGAGCCCACGTTGGTGCGGCTGCTGACGATGCGCGGGACCATCCACCTGCTCACGCCCGACGACGCGGTCACGCTGCGGCCGTGGACGCAGCCGGTGCTCGACAAGGTGCTGCGCAACCACGCCCCCGCCGACCCGGAGCGGGTACGGCGAGCCGTGGCCGACGTGCTCATCGACGGGCCGGTCGGCCAGAAGGAGCTCTCCGCCGCGGTCGGCGACGCGCTGCCGGACCTGCCCACCGGCGACCGGGCCGTGGTCGCTCGTGGGCTGGTGCCGCTGGTCCAGCTGCCGCCTCGGGGCACGTGGAAGGGCAGCGGAGGCCCGGTCTACGAGGACGTCGCCCGGTGGGTCGGCCGCCCGCTGGCGGAGCCCGATGTCGAGGCCGTCGTACGCCGCTATCTGGCGGCGTACGGTCCGGCCTCGGCCGCTGACGTCACGGCCTGGTCTGGCGTCACCCGGCTGGGTCCGGTGCTCGCCGCGATGGCCGATCTCGAGCGGCACGAGGACGAGGCCGGCAAGGTGCTGTACGACGTGACCGACGCCGAGATCGAGGACGAGGACTCCCCCGCACCGCCGCGGTTGCTCGGCACCTATGACAACGTCTGGCTCTCCCACGCCGCGCGCGACCGGGTGACGGACCCGACGAAACGGACCCGTTGGATGGGCGCCAACGGCGGCGTCGCGATGACGCTCTTCGTCGACGGCTGGCTGGAGGGTCTCTGGCGGGTTGCTGACGACCGGGTGGAGGTCATCGAGCTCTTCCGCGACCTGACCAGGCGGGAGCGCGCTGACCTCGACGACGAGGTCGCCCGCCTCGAGGAGCTGCTGAGTCGCTAGGCCCAGCGACCCGTACGCGACAGGATCGCCGCGACGGCGGCGACACCGGCGGTCGACGTACGCAGCACCTCGACGCCCAGGCGGACCGAGACCGCACCGGCCGCGACGAACGCCGCGACCTCGTCGTCGGTCAGCCCGCCCTCGGGGCCGACGACCACGACGATGCGCCCGGAGGCGGGCACGGCGACCTCCGCGAACGGCGCGGTCGCCGCCTCGTGCAGCACCACGGTGAGGTCGGCGGCGGAGACCAGGGCGGCGACGTCGGCCGTCGAGGCCAGCTCGGACACCCCGGGGAACCACGAGCGGCGCGCCTGCTTGGCCGCCTCACGGGCCGTCGCGCGCCACTTCGCCAGCGACTTGGTGGCCCGCTCGCCCTTCCACACAGCGACACTGCGCGCCGCTGCCCAGGGCACGATGCGCGCGACCCCGATCTCGGTGAGCACCTCGACCGCGAGCTCGCCGCGCTCGCCCTTCGGGATCGCCTGGACGACGACGATCTCGGGGCTTGCCGGCTCGACGGCCGAGACCGACTCGACGGTGAGGGTGAACACCCGCTTGCCGGTGGACCCGACCGATCCCTGCACGGAGACACCGGCGCCGTCGGTGAGCACGACCTGCTCGCCCACCCGCAGCCGGCGTACGGCGACCGCGTGGTGCGCCTCGTCTCCCTCGACGGTCACCACGTCACCGACCACGACACCACCGAGCGCCGGCACGAGATGGACCGGGAGGGACATCAGCGATGTCTCAGTGCTGGTTGAACGCGTCTCGGAGCCGACCGAACACCGAGCGGCTGCTCGCGTGCACCTGGCCGGACGGCTTCTCCTCCTCGCGGATCGCCGCCAGCTCCCGCAGCAGCTCCTCCTGGCGAGGGTCGAGCCGGGTCGGGGTCTCGACGATGACCGTGACGATCAGGTCGCCGCGACCGCCGCGCAGGCCGGGCACGCCGCGACCGCGGAGCACCTGCTCGGAGCCGGACTGAGTGCCGGGGCGCACGTCGAGCTCGAGGCTGGTCTCGATGTCGGTCGTCGGCTCGTCGTCGCCGACGACGTCGGCCTCGAGGGTCGGCAACGTGAGCACGGTGCCGAGCGCGGCCGCCGTCATCGGCAGCGTGACGGTGCAGTGCAGGTCGTTGCCGTTGCGGGTGAAGACCTCGTGCTGCGCGACGTGGATCTCGACGTACAGGTCGCCGGCCGGCCCACCGCCGGGGCCGACCTCGCCCTCGCCCGAGAGCTGGACGCGGGTGCCGGTGTCGACGCCCGCCGGGATCTTGACCGTGAGGGTACGACGCGCGCGGACCCGGCCGTCGCCCGAGCACTCGCGGCAGGGGTCGGGGATGATCGTGCCGAAGCCGCGGCAGGCAGCGCACGGGCGCAGCGTCCGGATCTCGCCGAGGAAGGACCGCTGCGCGTGGGCGACCTCGCCCGCACCGTGGCAGGTCTCGCAGGGCTGCGCGTGGGAGCCCGGCGCGGCGCCCTCGCCGTCACAGGTGGTGCAGCGGACGGCGGTGTCGACCATCAGGTCACGGGTGACCCCGAAGGCCGCCTCGGCGAGCTCGATCTCGATCCGGATCAGCGCGTCCTGGCCGCGACGCGACCGCGACCGCGACCGCGGTCCGCGCCCCGGCTGACCGGCACCGCCCTGGCCGCCGAAGAACGCGTCCATGATGTCGGTGAACGAGAAGCCCGGCCCCTGGCCGAAGCCCCCGCCGGCGCCGCCGAACGGGTCGCCGCCGCGGTCGTACGCCGCACGCTTCTGCGGGTCCGACAGGATCTCGTAGGCGCGCGAGATCTCCTTGAACCGATCCTGCGCCTCGGGGTCCGGGTTGACGTCGGGGTGGTACTGCCGGGCAAGACGCCGGTAGGCCTTCTTGACGGCGTCGGCGTCCGCGTCGCGGTCGACACCGAGAAGCTCGTACGGGTCCACGTGGTTCCTTCGTTGCTCGTGCTGGTGTGTCTGAACTGGCGTTTACGTGCCGGCCGTCAGGCCTCGTCGAGGATCCGCGAGACATAGCGGGCGACGGCCCGGACCGCCGCCATGCTGCCGGGGTAGTCCATGCGGGTCGGCCCGACGATGCCGAGGCGCGCGAACGCCTCCTCGCCGGGCCCGTACCCCGCGGCGACCACGCTGGTCGAGGAGAGCTGCTGGTAGGGACCCTCGTGGCCGATCCGGACGGTGATCGGCTCACCGGTGGTGGCCTCGCCGAGCAGCCTGAGCAGCACGACGTGCTCCTCGAGCGCCTCGAGAAGCGGACGTACGGCGGAGTCGAAGCTGTCGCCGTACCGGGCCAGGTTGGCGGCGCCCCCGACCACGATGCGCTCGTCGGAGCGGTGGTCGGACATCGCGTCGAGCAGCGCCTCGACGACCGCCTGGGTCGCCGGCGCGACCGGGGTCTCGGAGGCAACCAGCGCGGCGAGGGCCGCGTTGGCCTCGGCGATGATCTCGCCGTTCGCGGCCCGGTTGACGACGGCCCGCAGGTCCGCGATCGACTCGTCGTCGACGTCCGCCGCGAGCTCGACCAGGCGCTGCTCGACCCGGCCGGTGCTCAGGATCAGGACCACCAGCAGTCGGCTGGGCGCGAGCGCGACCAGCTCGATGTGGCGGACGGTGGACCGAGACAGCGTGGGGTACTGCACGATCGCGACCTGACGGGTCAGCTGCGAGAGCAGCCGTACGGAGCGCTGCACGACGTCATCGAGGTCGACGGCGCCGTCGAGGAGAGACGCGATCGCCCGCTTCTCGGCCGAGCTCATCGGCTTGACGGTCGTGAGCCGGTCCACGAAGAGCCGGTAGCCCTTGTCGGTGGGCACCCGCCCCGCGCTGGTGTGGGGCTGGGTGATGTAGCCCTCGTCCTCGAGAGCGGCCATGTCGTTGCGGACGGTCGCCGGCGAGACGCCGAGGCCGTGCCGCTCGACCAGGGCCTTGGAGCCGACCGGCTCCTCCGTGGCGACGTAGTCCTCGACGATGGCGCGGAGCACGTCCAGCCTGCGCTCTTCCTGCACTCGCCCCGCCTCCTCATCGTCGGTCCGCCCGCCACTCTGGCACTCGGTCGTCGGGAGTGCCAAGCCTACCCGCCGGTGGTGCGGCCACATCGTGGAAGCCCCGGTGTGCGATCTCCGAACAACGGATAGGTTAGGCTTACCTAAGTCCTTGACCTGACAGCGGATGGAGTCACCGGTGACCACGACCGACCACCACAGCCCCGATGTCGATCCCCGCCTGGTCGCGGCCGACGCCCGCAGCATCCTCGCGTGCCCGTCGACCGTCAGCTTGGTGATCGAGGGCGAGGAGCACGCCGTCGGCGAGGACGACGAGCTCGGCCTCAGCGACCACCGCGGTACGCCGACCTTCCTGTGCCCGGCGAACTCCCCCGTCGCGCGCGCCGCCGCCGACAACCGCAGCGCCCTGCTGACCGTCACCAGCGGCCTCGGCCCCCGGGGTGGTCGGGAGCGGGGCGACACCCTGACCCTCGCCGGTCGCCTCGAGCGCACCGGCGCTCAGCACTGCGACTGCTGCGACACGATCCGCCACGTGGTGTCGCTCAACCTCAACTTCGTGCTGCTCGCGCGACCCCAGGAGCCGGTCTCCCCCGGCGTCCCCGATCGCCAGCTGCGGGTCCCGCTGGAGGAGTTCCGCAGCCGCGCGCACCACCTCAACCGCGGCCACCTGCAGCGTTCGGTCGAGCACGCCAACGACTGCCACCAGGAAGAGCTCCGCCAGGCCGTCGGCACCGGCACCGGCACCCGTGCGGGCGACCTCGGCGGGGTGCGCATCGCACGGCTCACGCCGAGCGACGTGGTCATCCAGTGGGTCGACGACTCAGGGGCGCACGAAAGGGTCATCGCCTTCGCGCGCACGGCGCGCGATCTCTCCGAGCTCGGCGACATGCTGCGCCGCGGGCTGCACGCCGGCCTCTGCTGACCCCCCCTACCCTGGCCGGGTGGCCTTCACCGAGATCGCCGACCGCGTCTGGGTCGCCCGCTACGAGTGGTTCGACGTCAACGTGACCCTCGTGGGCGGTGACCGCGGCCTGCTGGTCGTCGACACGCACGCGTCCGACCTGGCCGCCCGCGCGGTCGTCGACGACGTACGGCGCCTGGGCGCAGGCGAGATCGTCGGCGTCGTCAACACCCACGAGCACTTCGACCACACCTTCGGCAACGGCACCTTCCGCGCGGCGTACGGCGACATCCCGATCCACGCGCACGAGGTTGCCGCCGAACGCACCGTGCCCGCGGGCGAACGCATCAAGGGGCTGTACGACGCCGAGCCCGACGACCCGCACCGCGACGAGGTGCAGGCGACGGAGATCGTGGCGGCGGACCGCACCTTCTCGTCGGCGGTCTCGCTCGACGTCGGCAACCGGGCGGTCGAGCTGGTGCACCCCGGGCGCGGGCACACCGGCGGCGACCTGGTGCTGCGGGTGCCGGACGTCGACGTGCTGCTCGCCGGCGACCTGGTCGAGGAGTCGATGGCGCGCAACGGCGTGCCGGGCTTCGGCGAGGACTGCTACCCGTTGGAGTGGCCGCACTCCCTCGACATCGTGCTCAGCCTGAGCACCTCCTCCACCGTGGTGGTGCCCGGCCACGGCGCGCCTGTCGACCGCGAGTTCGTCGAGGAGCAGCGCAACGCGATCGGCATCGTCGCCCAGGCGATCCGGGACCTGGCCGCCCGCGGCGTACCCGTCGACCAGGCACTGGAGGCGGTCGAGTGGCCGTACCCGCGCGAGGAGCTCGCGGTCGCCGTACGTCGGGGGTATGCGCACCTCTCCCGCAGCGAGAGGCGGTTGCCGCTCGCCTGAGCGGGTACCTGCTCCTCATGAGCGACGAGCACGCCACCCACGCGATCGAGGACGAAGACCTCCCCGAGGACCTCCAGCCCACCGACGACAACCCGCTGGCCAAGCCACTGACCGACCAGGACGACCCCAAGTCGCCCGAGGAGCTCGACGTGCTCGGAGGCAAGACGGCGGACGAGACCACGGACGAGTCCACCGAGGACGAGACGTCTGCCTCAGAAGACTGACGGCGCGCCCCCGCCGCGTTGTCGGTGGTCCCGCCTAGCGTTGCCGAGGTGAGTTCCCACGACCGCTACGGCACCGACGTCCTGGCCACCGACTGGCGCGCACCCAAGCGCGGCCGCGCCGTCGAGGCGCCGGCCGAGATCGGCGCCGTGGTCGAGGAGGTCACCACCGACTGGGTCGGTGAGATCGTCGCGGTCGACCGCGACCTGCACACGCTGACGCTCGAGGACCGGCGTGGCAAGCGGCGTACCTTCCCGCTCGGCCCCGGCTTCCTGCTCGAGGGTCGTCCCGTGATCCTGGCGGCGCCCGTACGCGCTGCCGCTCCGGCGAAGCCGACCCGTACGGCGTCCGGCTCGGTCGCCGTCCACAACGCGCCGGCGCGGGTCGCCCGCGCCAGCCGGATCTTCGTCGAGGGTCGCCACGACGCCGAGCTGGTCGAGAAGGTCTGGGGCGACGACCTGCGCATCGAGGGCGTGGTGGTCGAGTACCTCGGCGGCGTCGACGACCTCGCCGACCACCTGCGCGACTTCCGGCCCGGACCCGAGCGCAAGGTCGGCGTTCTTGTCGACCACCTGGTGCCGGGCTCCAAGGAGAGCCGGATCGCCCAAGGCATCGCGAAGTCCCCCGTCGGCAAGCACGTGCTGATCGTCGGGCACCCGTTCATCGACATCTGGGCCGCGGTGAAGCCGGAGCGAGTGGGCATCAAGAAGTGGCCCGACGTGCCGCGCAGCATCGAGTGGAAGAAGGGCGTCTGCCAGCAGCTCGGCTGGCCGCACCGCGACCAGGCCGACACCGCCCGCGCCTGGAAGCACATCCTGAGCCGGGTCTCGTCCTACCAGGACCTCGACCCGGCCCTGCTGGGCCGGGTCGAGGAGCTGATCGACTTCGTGGCTGGATGACGGGGTCAGCTGGGGCGCAGCGGTAGTCCGTTCATGTCCTTGCTGTCCGTCGCGAGGATGATGATGCCGTCGATGAGGCCCCAGAGGGATCCGATGCCGCAGGTCAGCACCGTGACGACGATCTGCCACACCGCGGTCTTGGTGTCTCCGAGGTAGAAGCGCCCGACGCCGAAGCCGCCCAGGAAGATCTGCAGCAGGCCCGCGACCAGCTTGGACTTGTCCGAGTAGGGCAGGCCGGTGACCGGGTGGATGCCGTACGGCGCCTGCGGGCTCGCGCCGTACGGGCCAGCGGGATAGCCGGACGGCGGGTAGCCGGGCTGGGCATACCCGGGCTGCTGGTAGCCGGGCTGCGGCGGCGGGGTCTGGCCGTACGGCGGCGGGGTCGGCGCGGGCTGGTCGGCCGGCGGCGGGGTCTCGCCGTACGGCGGGGGGACGTTCGGGTCCTCGGGGCCTTGGGTCATGCCGTCCACCCTAGGGCGTGGCGGCCTACGGAAGCAGGTCCCGCACCAGACCGTCGGCGAGGAGGCGACCGCGCTGCGTCGGCACCAGTCGCTCGGTCCGCAGAGTCACCAGTCCCTCCTCCATGAGGCGGGCCACCTGCGCGCGGCCGGTCGCGTCGAGGACGCTGACGGGCAGGCCGTCGCGCAGCCGCAGCTCGAGCAGCACCCGCTCCACACGTCGACTCTCGTCGTCGAGCACCTCGCGTGCGTGCGCGGGCGTCACACCTCTGGCGAGGCGTTCGGCGTACGCCGCGGGGTGCTTGACGTTCCACCACCGCACGCCACCGACGTGCGAGTGCGCGCCCGGGCCGACGCCCCACCAGTCGCCGCCGGTCCAGTAGAGGACGTTGTGGCGGCACCGGCTGGCCTCGTCCCTGGCCCAGTTGGACACCTCGTACCACTCCAGCCCGGCGGCGCCGAGCCGCTCGTCGACCAGCAGGTACTTGTCGGCCAGGTCGTCGTCGTCCGGCATCGCGACCTCGCCGCGCCGGATCTGGCGGGCCAGGGCGGTGCCGTCCTCGACGATGAGGGAGTACGCCGAGATGTGGTCGGGTCGGCAGGCGAGCGCCGCCTCGACGCTGACCTCCCAGTCCGAGAGGGACTCCCCCGGGGTGCCGTAGATGAGGTCGAGACTGACCTGCTCGAACCCGGCCTGGCGGGCCCAGTCGACGACCGCGGGGACCCGCAACGGGTCGTGAGTGCGGTCGAGGACCTTCAGCACGTGGTCCACCGCGGACTGCATGCCGAACGAGATCCGGTTGAACCCCGCTCCGCGCAGCTCCTCCAGGTCCCAGAGCGCCACGCTGTCCGGGTTGGACTCGGTGGTGACCTCGGCGCCATCGGCGAGCCCGAACTCCGCGGCGATCGACGCCACGATCGCACCGAGGTCTCCTGAGCTCAGCAGCGTCGGCGTACCCCCGCCGAAGAAGACCGTGCTCACCGGCAGGTCGACGTCACCGAGCGCGACCCGGGCCCGGCGTACCTCTGCGATCGCGGCCTCGGCGTACGTCGCCCGGCTCGCCCCCGGCGCACCACCCGCCGGCCCGAGCTCGTCGGCGGTGTAGGTGTTGAAGTCGCAGTAGCCGCATCGCACCGTGCAGAACGGCACGTGCACGTAGAACCCGAACGGCCGCCTGCCCAGCCCCGCCAGCGCGCTCGCCGGCAACGCCCCGTCCTCGGGGACCGGATCACCCACGGGCAGCACGGACGGCATGCGGCCATCCTCGCACTCGAGCGATTCGGGTCGTCCGCCTCTCCGCTAGCTATAGGTGCTTGTGAAGCGGACGACCCGTGTGCTGTGGACGACCGACGACGTTCCCGAGCCATTTCGGTCAGGGTCGAGGCATGTCCGGTACGACGCCTTCCCGATGGCTGCGGCTCGCCGAAGCGCAGGACGGGATGCTGCATCGACTACAGCTGTCCAGACTCGGTCTGGGTAACCACTACGTCGACGCACAGCTCAGTGCCCGCCGCTGGCAGGAGGTCAGCAGCGTCGTCCTCGGTACGACGACCGGGCCGCTGACCCGCCGCCAGCTGATGTGGGCTGGAGTGCTGCATGCCGGTGCCTACAGCGCGCTCGGCGGGCTGACCGCGCTGGAGCAGCATGGCCTGGAACGCTGGCACCGCGAAGAGATCACCGTCCTCGTCCAGAAGTCGCACAACCTCGAACCGATCAGCGGCATCCGCTTCGTCGAGACTCGACGCCCGATCCCGTTGCTGACCTCATCGCTGCAGCTGCCGACCTGGCGGGTCGAGCCGACGGCGCTCCTGTGGGCTGGCTACCACCCGGTGACACGGTCGGCGTACGGACTGCTCGCCGCCTGCGTGCAGCAAGGTCTCACCACGCCGTACCGGCTCGACGGGTGGATCACGCGGATGCGGCCACTGCGCCGGGCCAAGCCGTTCCGCCGATTCCTGGGCGACCTGGCGGCCGGCACACAGTCGGCGACGGAACGGGACGTGCTCACGATGTGCGACTCGTTCGCGATCCCGCGGCCGCTGCGGCAGACCCCGCGACGCGACTCAGCCGGCCGTCTCCGGTTCACGGACGCCGAGTGGCGCCTGCCCGGCGGCCAGGTAGTCGTGCTCGAGGTCGATGGCGGGTTCCACATGCGGGTGGAGCACTGGAGCGCCGACATCGAGCGGGAGCGGCAGCTCGTCGCCACCGGGGTCACGGTGATCCGATGCACCGCCCTGGAGCTGCGCGAGCACCCCGAGCGGATCGCCCGAGATCTCCGCGCGCTCGGCGTACTCGGGTCGTCCGCCTGACAAGCACCTATAGCTAGCCGAGAGGCGGACGACCCGAATCACACGCGGCCAGCCGGGAAGATCGTGGTCTTCGAGTCCTTCGTGCATGGTTCGATGAAAGCCCGTCAGCCTGTGCGTCCGCTGTGCGCCGGGCAATGTCGATCTACTGGAAGTCGCGTGAGCGGTGCCGCGCCCGCAGCGCCCGCCCGGCCTCGGGGTGCACGTCCTCGATCGGGGCGAGCCGGTCGGCGAGCAGGTTGGTGACGCCGTCCTGGCGCTCGAGGATCCCCCGGATCACCATCCCCGCCGAGTTCGCCGCCACCGAGCGGTAGCGCCGCCACACCCCGACCGTGCAGATCACGTTGAGCATCCCGGTCTCGTCCTCGAGGTTGAGGAAGGTGACGCCACCGGCGGTGCCCGGCCGCTGACGGTGGGTCACCAGACCGGCGACGTGCACCCGACGCCCGGCCTCAGCAGTCGCGGTGTCGCCGACGGCCTTGATCCCCACCGCCCGCAGGTGGTCACGGAGCAGCGCGATCGGGTGGATGTCCGGGGTGATCCCGGTCGCCCACAGGTCGGCCATCGTGGTCTCGACGAGGTCCATGTCGGGCAGCATCGGCGCCGCCGTACTGACCCGGATCCCCTCGAGATGCTCCTCTCCCTCGGTCCAGCCGGCGTTCCACAGCGCCTGCCGTCGCGACAACCCGCCACCCTCGACAAACCCAGCGCCGAACACCCCCGCCGTCGCCAGCGCCTCCAGCTGGCGGGCATCGAGCCCGGCCCGACGCGACAGGTCCACCTGGTCGGCGAACGGCCGCTCCGCCCGTGCCGCCACGATCCGCTCGGCCACCACCTTGCCGATCCCGCGCACCGAGTCCAGACCCAGGCGTACGGCGTACCCCCTGTCGCGTCGGTGCTCCGGCGTCGGGTCGGGCGTCCCCGGCACCCACTCGGTGCGTACGCCGTCGCGCAGGCAGGCATCGAGACCGGTGGGTCCACCGCCGCCCTCCAGGTCGGCGACCGCTCCCGAGAGGGACAGGTCCGGGCGCAGCACCTCGACGCCGTGCCTGCGGGCGTCGTGCACCAGCGACTGCGGTGAGTAGAACCCCATCGGCTGGTTGCGCAGCAGCGCGGCCAGGAACGCCGCCGGGTAGTGCAGCTTGCACCACGAGCTGGCGTAGACGAGCTTGGCGAAGGACAGGGAGTGGCTCTCGGCGAAGCCGAAGTTCGCAAAGGACAGGATCTTCAGGTAGATCGCGTCGGCCTCGGCGCCCACCAGCCCCTTGTCGGCCATGCCCGTGTAGAGCTTCTCCTTGATCGACTCGATCCGCTCGACCCCGCGCTTGGAGCCCATCGCCCGGCGCAGCAGGTCTGCCTCGTCGCGGGTGCAGTCGCCCAGGGCGCGCGCCATGTCCATCAGCTGCTCCTGGAAGAGGGGTACGCCGAGGGTGCGTTCGAGCACCGGCTCGAGCGACGGGTGCGCGTAGGTGACCTCCTCGCGGCCGGTCGCCCGGCGTACGTAGGGATGCACCGCGCCGCCCTGGATCGGACCCGGTCGGATCAGCGCGATCTCGATCGCCAGGTCATAGAAGGCGCGCGGCTGCAGCCGGGGCAGGGTGCCGATCTGGGCGCGGCTCTCCACCTGGAAGACGCCGATCGAGTCGGCCCGGCAGAGCATGTCGTAGACGGCCGGCTCCTCCTTGGGGATCGTCTCCAGCTCCCAGTGCTCCCCCAGGTGCTCCTCGACGATGCGCATCATGTGGTCGAGCGCGCCGAGCATCCCGAGCCCGAGCAGGTCGAACTTCACCAGCCCCATGAACTCGCAGGCGTCCTTGTCCCACTGCAGCACGGTGCGCTTCTCCATCCGCGCCCGCTCGATCGGCACCACCTCGCCGATCGGCCGCTCGGTGAGCACCATCCCACCGGAGTGGATGCCGAGGTGCCGAGGCGCCCCGAGGAACTGGTTGGCGAGCTCCACCACCGGAGCGGGTACGCCGTGCTCGCCGTCCGCCGCCACCGTCGTCCAGCTGGTGATCTGCTTCGACCAGGCGTCCTGCTGCCCCGGCGAGTGGCCCAGCGCCTTGGCCGCGTCGCGGACCGCCATCTTGGGGCGATAGCCGACGACGTTGGCGACCTGCGCGGCGTTGTGGCGGCCGTACTTGTCGTAGACCCACTGGATCACCTCCTCGCGCCGGTCGGAGTCGAAGTCGACGTCGATGTCGGGCTCCTCGTCGCGGTGCTGGGAGATGAACCGCTCGAAGGGCAGCTTGTAGTAGACGGGGTCGACCGCGGTGATGCCGAGGGCGTAGCAGACCGCCGAGCTGGCTGCGGATCCCCTGCCCTGGCAGAGGATCCGCTTGCTGCGGGCGAACTCGACGATGTCGTGGACGATCACGAAGTAGCCGGCGAAGTCCTTCTCTCCGATCACCTTCAGCTCCTGCTCGACCTTCTCGCGCGCCTCCTCCTCGAGGTCGGTCCCGGCGTAGCGCTGCGCGAAGCCGCGCTCGGTCAGCTCGCGCAGCCAGGTCGTCGGCGTGTGGCCGTCGGGGGCGGACTTCGGCAGCCGTGGCGTGGCCTTCTGCAGGTCGAAGGCGATCTCGTCGGCGATCGTCACCGTGCGCTCCACGGCACCCGGGTAGCGGGCGAACCGCTGCGCCATCTCCTCCCCCGACCGCAGGCAGGCCGCACCGGCCGCCGGCAGCCAGCCGTCCATCTCGGCCAGGCTGCGCCGGGCCCGCACCGCCGCCATCGCTCCGGCCAGGCGGTGCCCGTCGGGACGGGCGTGGTGGACGTTGTTGGTCGCGACGGTCGGCAGCCCGCGCTCGGCGGCGATCGCGGCGAGCAGATCGTTGTCGTGGCTGTCGGTCGGGAACCCGCGGTCGGTCAGCTCGACCACGACGTGCTCGCGCCCGAAGAGCCCGGTCAACCGGTCCAGCTCTGCCACGGCGTACGACGGACCGATGGCAAGCGCCTGCCGGACCGCGCCCTTGCGACAGCCGGTGAGCACCAGCCAGTGCCCCTCGGAGCGCTCGGCGAGCTCGCGCTCGTCGTACACCGGCCGACCCTTCTCGTCGCCTCGCAGCTGAGCGTCGGTGATCGCACTGGCCAGCCGGTGGTAGCCCTCGACACCGCGGGCCAGCACGAGCAGGTGGCTGCCCGCGGGGTCGGCGACGCCGGCCTGCGGGCCGGGCAGTCCGAGAGAGAGCTCTGCCCCGTAGATGGTCTGGATGCCTCCATGGAGCTGGGCTGTCTCGGCAAAGAGCGGCGCGCCGTAGAACCCGTCGTGGTCCGTGATCGCCAGCGCGTGCAGGCCGAGCCGGAGCGCCTCCAGCACCAGGTGGTCGGGTCCGCTGGCACCGTCGAGGAAGCTGAAGTTGGAGTGGCAGTGCAGCTCGGCGTACGGCGTGACCGGGCCGGTCGGCCGCTCCACCTCGACCCGCTCGCGCTTGCGCTTGCGCTGGGAGATCGGCGCCTCGGGGTCCTGGGGCGTGGCGACCCGGCCGGAGAGCCGCTTCTCCAGCTCGCCCCAGGAGATCGAGGGATTGCTCCAGCCCATCAGTCGTACGCAGCTTCGGTCCACCAGGACCCAGGCGCTTCCCAGGTCATCAGCCAGGCCCGGCCGTCGACGCCGACCATCTGGAAGCGGGCGACCCGGCGGGTGCCCTTCTCCCACCAGAGCTCCTCGACCACCCACGGTCCGGCCCAGGACGCGACGGGGTGCCACCCGCCGCGGGGCTCGGGCCGGAAGCGGGTCGGCTCGCCGAGCACCGCGCCTCGCTCACCGACAGCGACCGGGCGGCCTCCCGGACCGACGACCTCAGCGGGCCACGGACTGCCGAAGACCCGGGCCGGTGCGGGCGGCGGGATGCTGCCCGGCCAGGGGTGGCCGGCCGGTCGCAGCCCGGTCGGGCGTTCGCCCCAGGGCACCAGTGCCTGCCGATCGGCGGGGCCGCGACCGCCCTGGAGCACCGGCACCACCACCGCCTCGTGGCCGAGCATGCCCTGCACCCGGGCGATGCCGCGCTGCACGCGTTCGTCGGTGCCGCCCCAGAGCCCGTCGGCGTGCACCGCGTCGGGGACGACGGTCACCGGCGTGAAGAGCACCCGGCTCACCGGCGACCTGATCTCACCGGCCCGGCTAGCCATATTTCTCATTGCTCCCTGCAGCTGCCAGTGCAGCCGGTCGACCAGGTCGGCCGCGGTGAACCAGCGCGGGTGCAGCCAGTCCCTCGCGGACGCGGGACCAGCCATATCTCCTGCGTACGACGAGCCCTCGCAGAACGCCTCGATCCGCACCTCGGTGCAGACCAGCTGCTGGGCGGCCAGGCCGGCGACCACCCGGTCGGCGGTCTGCCGGACGCTGAAGCTGATCGTCTCGGCGTTGTCGAGCGGCGGCTCGAAGTCGACGTGCCGGGCCAGCTCGGGGGGCGGGGTGCGGGTGGTGAGGGGTACGGCTCCGGCGCCGCCCACCACCCGGTGCACCCACGCGACCTTGCTGCCGAACCGGTCGCGTACGGCGGCGGCCGGCAGGTCGGCGAGCTCACCGAGGCTCCGGATGCCCAGGCGCTTGAGCAGGCTGATGGCATCGAGGTCCTCGATCACGTCGACCGGCAGCTCGCGCAGGAACGCAATCGACCGCCCCGGTGCCACGACGTGGCAGTCCTGCTCGGTGGCGTGCCGGGCCGCCTGCTCGGCGGTGAACAGCTCGTCGGCGACGCCCACCCGGCTGTCCCAGACCCCGAGCCCGACCAGGCGCTCGGCGAGCAGCGCGGCGGCGGCCGGCTCGCCGCCGCTGACCCGCTTGGGTGCCCGCAGCGCGGCCATCCCGGGGCGCAGCGGGGCGACCCCCGGGTGCTGCTCCTCGACCGCGGCCAGCACCGTCTCGAACCTCCGGGCGTCCCGCTCGGGCGTCGCCGCGTAGACCTTGAGCTCGGGACAGCGCGCCTGTGCGTCGCGACGGCGCATCCCGCGTCGTACGCCGAGGGCGCGGGCGGCCGCGTTGCCGGCCTGCACGAGGTTGGCGTGGAAGACCGCCGCCGGGAGGTGGGTGGGCTGGCCCTCGTCGGCCAGCGCCGCCACCACCGGCCAGTCCGGGCACCAGATGACCATCACGCGCATCAGGCGACCCCGGACTCGATGACGGGGACGGCGGGGGGCGACTCGATCGAGCGGTAGGACTGGTCCTCGGCCGGGAACCACAGTGCCCCGCGGCGCGGCGGCGCCGTACCTCTTCTGGCCTCGACGACCAGCCGTCGGGCGCGGAGATGGCCGTGGCCGTGGCCGACCCCGGCCCAGGTGGGCTCGGCCGCGGTCAGCCGCACCTCACAGCGCGGCCACTCACCCCAGACGACCAGGGCAGCGCCGCGCTTGCGGAGCCTCGCTGCGAGCTTCTCGGCGGCCGACGGAGTGACCCGGCCGCTGGGCCGGACCAGGACGATGGTCGCGACGTCGACCAGGGCGGCGGCGACCTCCAGCCACTGCTCCCCCGGGTCGGGCACCAGCACCGTGCGGTCGAGGTCGATCCCCAGCGCGACGGCCGCCTCGGCCCCGAAGTCGGCCACCCCGACCACCGCGCACCAGCCACCTGCCCGCGACGGACCGGCCAGCAGCGCCAGCGCCAGCGTCGCGCTGTCGGTGGAGTAGCTGGCCCCCGCCCGCAGCTGCACCAGCCCGGCGAGGGCCGGGTGGGTGGCCAGCGGCATCGACGGCGTACCGTCCTGCATCCGCGCCATCCGGGTGCGCAGCTGCTCCACCGTCTGGACGGCGGCTCCGGGGGTATCGACACGAACGACCACACCCCATGATCGAACACTTGTTCGAACAAATCAATCGGGCTGCCAGCCACAACCCGCCGACACGCCGTTGCTGCAACGGCGTGTCGGCGGGTTTCCCCGGGCAGCCGGGGAAACCCGCCGCCCGCTAGCCGTAGAACGAGTCGATCAGCGACTTGTTGTTGTCCTCGACGACGTTGCGCTTGACCTTCATGGACGGCGTGAGCTCACCGGACTCGATCGTCAGGTCGTGGTCGAGGATCTCCCACTTCTTGATGGTCTCCCAGCGGTTGAGCCGGCCGTTGAGCTCCTCGATGTAGTCGCCCATCATCTTGTGCACGGCGTCCGACTTCACGATGTCGGTGTACGACGAGCCGCTCATGCCGTTCTCCTCCGCCCAGCCCGCCATGGCGTCCGGGTCGAGGGTGACCAGCGCGACCACGAAGTTGCGCTCGCTGCCGAACACCAGGAACTGGCTGACGTAGGGGCAGATCGCCTTGAACTTCGACTCGATCGCCGGCGGCGCGACGTACTTGCCACCGGAGGTCTTGAAGAGGTCCTTGATCCGGCCGGTGATGGTGAGGAAGCCGTCGGCGTCGAGGCTGCCCTTGTCTCCGGTGCGCAACCACCCGTCGGACGTGAGCGTCGCGGCCGTCTCCTCGGGGAGGTTGTGGTAGCCGGCCATGATGTGCGGGCCACGCAGCATCACCTCGTCGTTCTCCCCGATCTTGACCTCGGCGCCGGGCAGCGCGGGGCCGACGGTGCCGATCTTGTAGTCGTCGGGGTGGTTGACCGTGGCGCCCGCGGCGTTCTCGGTCATGCCGTAGCCCTCGAGGATGAGGATGCCCGCGGCGTGGAACCACTCCGCGATCTCGGCGTTGAGCGCGGCCGAGCCGGAGATGAAGAACCGCACTCGCCCACCGAAGCGCTCGCGCACCTTGCTGAAGACCAGCTTGTCGAAGAGGCCGTGCTGCAGGTTCAGCAGCGCCGGCACCGACTTGCCCTCGCGCTTGAGCCGGTCGACCTTGGTGCCGACCTCGAACGCCTTGAGGAAGATCTTCTCCTTGAGCCCGCCCTCGGCGGCCTGCATGGTGACGATCCGACCGTGCGCCTTCTCGAAGATGCGCGGGGCGGCACCCATGAAGGTCGGCTTCACGACGCCGAGGTTCTCCACGATCTTGTCGAAGCGACCGTCGATGGCGGTCGCGAAGCCGCAGGCGAGCTGCGCGGAGAGCAGCACCTTGCCGAACGAGTGGGCCATCGGCAGCCACAGGAACTGCAGGTCGCTCTCGTCGAGGATGTTCTGCACCTGGATCGCGGTGCCCTCGTAGACCCACGCGCGGTGCAGCAGCCGCACGCCCTTGGGCCGGCCGGTGGTGCCGGAGGTGTAGATCAGCGTCGCGAGCGCATCGGGCGAGATCGCCTTCGCGGTCTCCTCGACGATGCCGGGATGCTCCGCGAGGTAGGCGTCGCCGAGCTTGGCGAGGTCGTCGAGGCCGATGACCCAGTCGCCGTCGGTCTTGCCGTCGAAGGTCACCACCTTGCCGACGTACGGCAGCTCGGCCTTGTTGGCGACCAGCTTGGCGATCTGCTCGTCGTCCTCGGCGAACACGACGCGGCACTCCGCGTCGGAGAGGATGTACGTCGTGTCCTCGGCGTTCGTCGTCGGGTAGACGGTGGTGGTCGCACCGGCGGCGCACATGATCGCGAGGTCGGCGAGGATCCACTCGTAGCGGGTCGCCGACGCGATGCCGACGCGCTGCTCGGGCTCGATCCCGAGCGAGAGCAGGCCGGCGGCGAGGCGCTCGACGATGTCACCCGCCTGGCGCCAGGTGACCGACTCCCAGGTCTCACCGCGGGGGAAGCGGTAGGCCTCGTGGTCGGCGGACGCGGCGACGCGGTCGAGGAACTGCACCGCGACGTTCTGAGTCAGGTTGTCGACGAAGCTGGCGTCGATCGATGGACTGGGACTGGCCTGGGCGGTCATTCTCACTCCTGCTGGGCGGCCGAGAGGTACTGGGTTGACGAGTAACCTAGATCACTAACCCAACTCACGGGTAGCAAGGGTGAAGTTCCTGGCCGGGACTGTGCAGGACCGAGATCTCACTGTGGTGCCTGCGGCCCGACACCTGGTCACCCTCGAGCCCGAGAGGACCGACCTGCACCCCAGGTCACCAGACTTGCCGGTGAACGTTTCGGACCTCCCCTTCCGGGAACTCTGCCCGTGGGCGGCAACGCCTCTCGGGCACACACACATCCAGCTTTTCCGGGGGGACTAGCCGTGCGTGCAGGACTGATCGACGTACTTCCATGGCTGAAGAGCATCCGACCGGCGCTGACCGTGGTCGACCCGCTCGCGGTCGCCATCGCCGCTCTGCTGCTGGCTTCTGACGCGGCCAGCCCGCTCGCCGTGGCGGGCGCGGCCCTCGCTGCGGCGGTCGTCTGCCGCGGGTCCGACCTGCACCGATCGCGCCTGGTGCTGTCCGTCGTCGAGGAGCTGCCCCGACTCGCCCTGGCGGCCGGCGTCGCCGCGCTCACCCTGGGCGCCCTGACCTCGGGCGTCGCGATCACGATGGTCGCCGCCTTCGGCGGCACCACCCTGGTCCTGATGGTGCTGCTCCGCGCGAGCGTCTATGCGGTCGTCCACCACCAGCGACGCAGCGGCCGCAGCGCCCACCCGGTGATCATCGTCGGCGCGGGTGCTGTCGGGCAGCGGCTGACCAACACATTCCTGCACCGTACCGAGCTCGGGCTGCGGCCCGTCGGCATCATCGACACCTCTGCCGACCTCAGCTCCCGCGACCTCCCGGTGCCGCTGCTCGGCGAGGCCGACAGACTCGAGCAGGCGATGGAGGCCCTCGGCGTCGGCGACGTCATCTTCGCCTTCCCGGAGCCGCCCGACGACACGATGATCGACGTCGTACGCCGGTGCGTGCAGGCCGACCACCAGGTCTTCGTGGTGCCGCGCTTCTTCGAGATGATGGGCCTCGACCACCACCGGCGCACCGAGGTCGTCGGCGACGTCGCCGTGATGCGCCTGCGTCGCTGGGGGCTACGGCCGCACGCGATGCTCGCCAAGCGAGCCCTCGACGTCGTCCTGTCCGGCATCGCCCTGGTGCTGCTGTCACCGGTGCTGCTGGCCTGCGCCCTCGCCGTACGCCTCGAGACCGGGCCTGGCGTGATCTTCAAGCAGACCCGGATCGGCCTCGCCGGCAGGCCGTTCACGCTCTTCAAGTTCCGCTCGCTCAAGCCGCTGGACACGACGGAGAGCGCCACCCAGTGGTCGATCGACCACGACGCCCGGCTCGGGCCGGTGGGCCGGCTCCTGCGGCGGACCAGCCTCGACGAGCTGCCCCAGCTGGTCAACGTGCTCCGCGGTGACATGAGCCTGGTCGGCCCGCGACCGGAGCGGCCCTTCTTCGTGCGGGAGTTCTCCAAGGCGACGGTGCGGTACGACGAGCGGCACCGCGTGCAGACCGGCCTGACCGGCTGGGCGCAGGTGCACGACCTGCGCGGCGACACCTCGATCGACGCCCGGGTGCGCTTCGACAACTACTACATCGAGAACTGGTCGCTCTGGACCGACCTCAAGATCATGTGCCGCACCGTCCTCGCGATCGTGCGCCACCAGCCCGACCCACGGGCGCCGATGCTGCGCCGCCCGGAGGAGCCCGCCACTCCCCCGCCCGCGTCGCCGGCAGACGCCGCGGCTCCCGTGATGCCGCATGTGCTGCACGTGTCGATGCCGACCACCGAAGGCGTCGCCAACGTGCTGATGGGCTACGTCCGCGACCAGGTCGCGCGTGGCTGGACCGTGACCGTCGCCTGCCCCTCGACCGGTTGGCTGGCCGAGGCCGTCCGCGCTTCCGGCGCGCAGGTCGTGCGGTGGGAGGCCACCCGCAGCCCAGGACCGAGCGTCGTGCGTGAGATCCGCCGGCTGCGACGCGTCGTCAACGACACCCGCCCCGACGTCGTACACCTGCACAGCGCGAAGGCCGGCCTGGTCGGGCGGCTGCTGCTGCGCGGCGTCGTACCGACCATCTACCAGCCGCACGCCTGGTCGTTCCAGGCTGTGTCGGGGCCGATGAGGCGGGCGACGACCGCGTGGGAACGCTTCGCCCAGCGCTGGACCACCGAGCTGGTCTGCGTCAGCCGCAGCGAGCGCGCTGTCGCCGAGTCCGTCGGCATCTCCACCGCCACGACGATCTCGCCCAACGGTGTCGACCTCGAACGTTTCACCCCGGCCGCCCGGACAGAACGCCGCCACGCCCGCCGCCGGCTCGGCCTCGCTGACGTCCCCACCGTGGTCTGCGTCGGTCGGCTTGCCGAGCAGAAGGGCCAGCAAGACCTGCTCGACGCCTGGCCCGGGGTGCGCGACCGCGTCCCCGACGCCCACCTCGTGCTCGTCGGCGACGGCCCGGACCGCTCTGTCCTGGAGGCGCGTACGGCGGGTCGCGGCGACGTCGACCTGGTCGGCGTCCGCTCCGACGTCGACACCTGGCTTGCCGCTGCCGACGTGATCGCCGCCCCGTCCCACTGGGAGGGCATGGCCGTCGCCCCGCTCGAGGCGATGGCCTCGGGCCGCAGCGTCGTCGCCACCGCCGTCGAGGGCATGGCCGAGTCGATGCCCCGCGGCGGCGGCCTGATCGTCGAGATCGGTGATGTCGACTCCCTCGCCGCCGGCATCGCCGACCGCCTGCTCGACCCCGCCCTCGCCGACCGCGAGGGCGCCATCGCCCAGGAGCACGTCGCCGCCCACCACGACGTGAACTCCTCCGCTCGCGACGTCGCCCGGCTCACCCTGCGTCAGTACCACCGGGGCCGCGGCACCGCCGACGTCCTCATGGCCCTCGAGCCGATGGCTCTCACCACTCCGCGGCGTCGCCGGCGGGGGCCAACCGCCGCGCCCGTACCTGCTGGGCGGGAGCACTGACCTCCCCGATGGGCGGTCGTTCACGCTCCCCTCTGTCGTCAAGAGGCTGGGTTGAGGGACTGTCTCTCATCGGTCTTCCGGCGGAGGGGGTTGGTTGTAGCGTCGTTGGCGCGGGTCCGGGAAGTGGCTGATCCGAAGAGCCGATGAGCGGGTGCGAGTCGGCCGCGCTGGATTCTTGAGACGCCCCGCAGTGCCCTCCCGGACCCGTGCCACTGTCAGGCGCGGTCGTGCAGAGTGACCTGGTAGCCATCGGGGTCGGCGAAGGTGAATGTCCGACCGAAAGGGCCGTCGATCGGCGCAGAGACGATGGTGTGACCGCCGGCGACGAGAGCATCGTGAATGGCCTGGACGTCTGTGGCGTGGAGCCAGATGGCGGCACCGATGCCGGGCTGGACGACGGATGCGAGATCGGTGCCGGGAACGACGTCGCGAAGCGCGAACGTGATCGGCTTCGTCTCGAAGACGACCGCGTGCGGAGGTCCGGTCGGCGAGCGGACGAGGCCGAGGTACTGCTCGTAGAACGCCTGCGACGCGTCGAGGTCGCGCGCTTGGAGCGAGATGAAGTCGGGGCCAGTGACTGGCATGGTGACACTCCTTCGTTTGTGTCAGTTTTCTGACACAAACGAACCTATGTCAGACTACTGACATGAGTCAAGATGGTGTCGGCGTCGACCTGGAGACGTCATTGGGCTACCTGTTGAAAGAGGCGTCGAGCGCCCTCCGCGCAGCCATGGAAGAGGTGTTGCGGCCGCTCGGAATGAGCGTGACGCACTACTCCTGCCTCGAGCTGCTGGCTCAACGACCGGGCTTGTCGAATTCCGAGCTCGCGCGAGGCGCGTTCGTGACACGGCAGTCGATGAACGTGCTGCTCCAGGCCCTGGAGCGAGAGGGCTTCGTGACCAGGCCTGCGGAGGCGCCCGTCGGAAAGGTCCTTCCGACGCGGCTCACGCCTCGCGGCAGACGGAGTCTCGAGAAGGCGAGCGCAGCGGTCCGGTCCGTCGAGGTCAGAATGCTGGCCGGCATGACCGAGCCTGAGCAGGCAAGCGCGTTCCGGATCTTGCAGAGCATGATCCGTTCCTTGCGCGATGGCGACGACCGTGCGTAGCTCGTGCCCCGGCGCACGTCTCGTCTCGAGCGAATCGGAGTGCGGCCGCGGGCGAGGCTGGGTCTCAGCGGCCAAGAGGCTTCTCTGGCATCTGCGAACCGGCCCATGTGCTGTCCTCAAGCTCTCCCTCATCCACAGGGAATCCGAGGCACCGGATCCTGGTTGGGAGACTCGGGCACTCAGCCCCGTCCAGCCCGAGGAGGCAGCACACCGTGAGTCAGCTCTTCACCCCCATCACTCTCCGTGACGTCACCGTCCGCAACCGGGTGTGGGTGGCGCCGATGTGCCAGTACTCCGCCGTCGACGGCGTGCCGAACGACTGGCACCTGGTCCACCTCGGCTCCTTTGCTCGTGGCGGCGCCGGGCTGGTCTTCACCGAGGCGACGGCTGTCGTGCCCGAGGGCCGGATCACCCCCGAGGACACAGGTCTCTGGAACGACGAGCAGCAGACGGCCTGGACGCGGATCGTGGAGTTCGTGCACGGCCAGGGAGCGACGGCGGGCATCCAGCTCGCGCACGCCGGCCGCAAGGCCTCGACGTACTCGGGCTTCACCGTCGAGCGCGGGCCTGTCGCCGATGGCGATGGCGGATGGCGTCCGGTCGCGCCCTCAGCAGACCCGTTCCCGCGCCTGCGGGAGGACCCCGAGCCTCTCGACGGCGCGGGCATCACCCGCATCGTGACCGCGTTCGGTGACGCCGCGGAGCGCGCCGTCGCGGCCGGCTTCGACGTGCTCGAGATCCACGCCGCACACGGCTACCTGCTCCACGAGTTCCTGTCGCCGCTCTCGAACCACCGCGACGACGAGTACGGCGGGTCCTTCGACAACCGCGTGCGGCTGGTGCTCGAGGTGGTGCGGGAGATCCGTGCCCGCGTCGCCGTCGGCGTACCGCTGGTCGTGCGGGTGTCCGCCACCGACTGGGTCGAGGGCGGCTGGAGCGACGACGAGACGGTGCGCCTCGCCGGCCTGCTCCGCGAGGCAGGGGTCGACCTCATCGACACCTCGACCGGCGGTAACGTGCTGGCCGACATCCCCGTCGGACCTGGGTTCCAGGTGCCCTTCGCGCGGCGCATCCGCACCGAGGCCGGAGTGCCCACGGGCGCGGTCGGCCTCATCACCGAGCCCAAGCACGCCGAGGAGGTCCTCGCCGAGGGCTCGTCGGACGTCGTGCTGCTCGGTCGTGAGCTGCTGCGCGACCCGCACTGGCCTCTGCGTGCGGCGTACGAGCTGGGCGAGACCGACTCCAGCCTCTGGCCGGTGCAATACCGCCGCGCCGAGCGCTAGGACGGCGCACGCGAAAGCCCCCGGCCGCCTGGGGCTTTCGAGGGTGAGGCGGTGCCGAGGCCGACGCCGACGACGCTCAGGTCGCGCTGGCCCTTGGCGTTCAGGATGCCGATCTCATGGCCGCCCTCCCCCTCGCCGTTCGCACCAGCGTGGCTGTCGTCGGTGCAGCGGCCCCGCCACGTCGTGCACCGCTACCGTCAAGCCTCGCCGGAGGTGCCAGTAACGAGCGGGTGGTGGTCCAGCTGCCGGACGCCGGAAGGTGCGTACTCGATGACTCGGCAGCACCTGCGGGCGGGCGACTCGGAGTACGCCTTCGTGCTCAGCGCCGTCCAGGGCGCGCCCGCGGATCGCACCTCACGCTGACGTTCGCGAGCCAGTAGGCCGCGGACACAGAAGTGGCGCCGAGAGCTCGAGGCCCTCGGCGCCACTTCTGCATGCATCTGCACTGACAGTTCTACCCCCTCGATCAAGTTCCAGTCCTGATTCTCGGGTCAAGACCTGCACGTTTTACCACCGACAACCCCGTCATCCGTCGTCAAGAACACGAAGCCCCTCCAGCACGTCCTCGGCGAGGTCTTGTGCCTCTCGCAGGAGTCCCAGCGGTGAGCGCGGCGCGACCATGAAGGACCCGCTTTTCGAGGCGCACCTGGATCGCACAATGGGCTACGCGACGTACGGCGGCGCCGACGTCGCGGAGTGCCGGACCACGGCCGCCCGCGCGCAGGAATGCGGCGTCGGCAGCCGCCACGAGCTCACCGCGCTGGCGAGGAGTGCCGAGATGTCCGCGGGCCCGCGCTACTGACCCTCCTCCTGAGGCCCTTCACCCGTATGTGCCTCACCGTCGTCTCTCGCAGAGGCGTGCGCACCCGGGCCGGCGTGGTCCGGATGCGGTTGGACGTCAGGGATCTCGGGGTCGAAGTTGAGGTCCTCGACGACGGAGTCGTAGGTCTCGGTGTCCTGCTCCGCCCCGCCTTCATTGCCGGTGCTCATGGTCAACGATAACGCCGAAGGCGATGAGTCCTCGGACCTCAGCGGGTCTCTCCTGGCATGGCAACCGTGATCATGCACGCAGTCGTGTCCGTGGACGGCTTCATCGCGGACCAGCACGACGACCCCGGTCCGCTCTTCGACTGGTACTTCAACGGTGACGTGCCCCTGGTCGCCAAGGAGGGCGAGGAGCGGCACGCGCGGTTCCGCGTCAGCGAGCGCTCGCACGAGTACGTCGGCCCGTTCTGGGCCAGCATCGGCGCGACGATCCAGGGACGACACCTGTTCGACCTGACCAACGGATGGGAGGCCGAGCCGCCGGCCGGCGAGCACCTCGTCGTCGTCTCCCACCGGCCGAAGCCGGAGGGGTGGCACCCCGAGGCCGATGTCCCGTTCTTCGACGACGTGACCGCCGCGGTGCGGGAGGCGAAGGAGCGGGCCGGGGACAGAGTGGTCGCGGTCTGCGCCGGGCACGTCGGAGGGCAGGCGCTCGCGCTCGGCCTCGTGGACGAGGTGGCGATGGACGTCGTGCCGGTCGCCTTCGGCGCGGGCAAGAGGTACTTCGGCCCACTCGACTCGCAGCACCTCCTCGAGGACCCCGACGTGGTCATCCAGGGCGAGCGGGTCCTCCACCTGCGCTACCGGGTCCGCCGCTGACCCGAGCGCTGACGTCGGGGGCATGGACAGGTGTCCGGACTGCGGACATCGGCGAGACCCTGATCAGCAACTGCGGTTGCCGGCACCCGTGGCACATCGCCGGCACCTGAGGTCAGGCGCGCGCCGGCGCCCGCTCGGCGCGCTTGCCGACGAGCACCACGCCCAGTAGTCGTACGCCGACGGCGCGGATGCGGGACGCGTGATGGCGGAGCTCGTGCTGGGTGACGCCGTTCTGGGGGACGGCCAGGACGAGCGAGCCCCCGGCGGCCATGATGCGAGCGTCCTCGCAGGCACTGAGGGACGGGGCGAGGACGACGACGATGTCGAAGCGTCTTCCCGCCTCGATCATCGCCGCGGCGAACCGCGTCTCCAACAGGGTCTCGGCGGACGCGCCGCCCCACTCCCCAGCCGGCAGCACGGTGAGGTTGTCGACGGGGCCCGCGCTGAGGGCGTCGCCCAGGTCGGAGCCGGTGAGGACGTCGTACAGACCGAGCGTGTCCGGCGCGGCGATCGGCGCGCTCTCCTGGTCGCCGACGCGGCCGTCGACGAGCAGCACCCTGCGGTGCACGTTGGCGAGCGAGACCGCGAGGTTGGCGCCGAGCCACACGCTGACATCGCTGTCGGTGACGCCCGCGACCACGACCAGGCTGACCGGGTCGGCACTGGCCTCGGCCTCGAGGCTGATCCGCAGGTCGCGGAAGACGTCGGCGGCAGAGGTCCCCGGATAGAGGGCGGGCAGGGTGGTCGGGTCCTTCGGGGCCGCGAGGGCGGCGAGCACCGGTGCGCCGACGAGGTGCTCGACCTCGGTGGCGTCGCGCAAGCCGGCCGTACGGCGCTCGCGGAGCAGCGCCCCGCAGACGGAGAGGATCAGCGCCAGGGCCACGGCAACCCCCGCGGCGAGCAGGATGCTGGGACTGGAGAACGTCGTCGGTGGCTGCGCGGGGTTGCTCGTCGTGAAGACCAGGCCGCCGTTGCTGACGTCGTAGAGCGGCAGCACCTCGGCCACCGTGTTGGCGACCTCGGCGGCGACCAGGGGGTCGGCGTCGGAGACGGAGATCTGGACGAGGATCGTGCCCTGCACCCAGGAGCCGGTGATCTCGTCACGCAGCACCTCGACGCTGCGCGACTCGCTCAGTCGTGAGGAGACCTCGCCGAGCACGTCCAGGGAGTTGGCCAGCTCCCCGGTACTGCTCCGCAGAGCGTCGAGGTCCTCGAGCGGAGCCGTGGACCCCGGCGCTGCAGCCACCGACACGGTGGCACTGGTCTCGTAGGTCTTGGGCGCCAACCACAGGCCCACGCCCGCCGCGCCCAACGTCACGACGATGATCGCGACCACCAACATCTTGTGCCGCGACACTGCTTGTACGACGTGCTTCGCTTCCATGCTCCCCCGCTTGCTGTGCAGTCCGTCCGCGCGAGGTTGTCGCGCGAATCCTTGGCCTCCCGAGCCCGACTCGTCCGCGGGCGTCGACGATCAGTCGACCGGCCAGCGGACATAGGTCAAACGTGCCTCTCATGCATTGGTCACGATGGTCTAGCCCCCTTTCTCACGCCCTCGTAGACGGACTCGTAGTCGGATTGCATGCGCGCGGACGAGAACCGTTGCTCCACCAGCGCGCGGCCGGCCGACACCAGGGCATCGCGACGTGCCGGGTCGTCCAGCACCCGTCGTACGCCGGCGGCGAGAGCGTCCGGGCGCCGCGGCGCCACCAGCTCGACGGCGTCATCACCGAGCTGCGGGAGGCCACCGACCGCGCTCGCCACGACCGGCACGCCCGCAGCGAGTGCTTCGAGGACAGCCATCGGCAACCCTTCGCGGTCACTGGGCAGCACGACCAGGTCGGCCACACTGAGCAGCCGCCCGACGTCACGGCGTTCGCCGAGGAACCGCACCCGGTCCCCGAGCGGCGTCGCCCGTCGCTCCAGCGCGGCCCGGTCGGGGCCGTCGCCGGCCAGCAGCAGGGTCGCATCGGGCACCTCGCCCCAGGCCTCGAGCAGTAGGTCGATCCGCTTCGGGGTCGCCAGCCGTGCCACGCACAGCGCGACCCGGGACTCCCCGGCGAGTCCGAGCTCAGCTCGCACCTCCGCGCGTACGGCGGGGTCGGCGACCGGCGACGGGACGGCGTTCTCGATGACCCGCAGCCGGGCGGGGTCGAGACCGCCGGCCGTCAACCGGGCGGCGACGTCGTCCGAGACCGCGACGACGAGGTCGCTCACCGCGAGCAGCCGCGCGGCGCGGGTGTAGTCGCCGTCGGCCAGACCGTGCACGGTCGTGACCAGCGGCGGCCTCCACCGTCGGCCGGCACGGATGCCGAGGTGTGCGGCCAGGCTGGCGCGGACGTTGTGGGCGTGCACGACGTCGACCGGCCGGGCCGCTGTCGCCCGCCGGAGCCGGGCCACGGCGCGGGCGAACTGGGTCGGCCCGCTTGCACGCAGGGGTATGGCGAGGGTGGCGACGCCGATGCGGGCAAGTGCGTCGGCCCGCCAGCCACCGTTGCTGGCGACGCAGGCCTCGTGGCCGGTGGCGACCAGGTGGCCGGCGAGGTCGGCCACGACGCTCTCGGCGCCACCGGTGCCCATCTCCGCGATCACCGTCAGCGCGCGCATCAGGCACCGCCCCGGCTGGCGGCATAGCTGGCGAGCAGACCGTCGAGGCAGTGGTCGAGCGTGTAGCCGTCGAGGATCCGCTCGCGAGCCGCGGTCCCGAACAGCTCCCTGAGATACGGGTCAGCCGACAGCCGGCCCAACGCGCCGGTCATCGTCGCGACGTCACCGGCCGGGCAGAGCAGCCCGTCGACGCCGTCGCGGACCACTTCCGGCACCCCACCGACGGCCGTTGCGACGACCGGCAACCCGGTGGCCATCGCCTCGAGCAGTGACAGCGGGCAGTTCTCGGCGTCGGAGGTGAGCACGTAGAGGTCGGCCAGCGCCAGCAGCGCGGCCGGGTCGTCGACCCAGCCCGTCACCTCGACTCGCCCGGCCAGGTCCGACGCGGCGAGCCGACGCTCGACCTCGCCGCGCAACGGACCATCGCCGACGATGAGCAGCCGCAGACGCGGGACGTCCGCAACGGCGTCGAGCAGTAGGTCCACCCGCTTCACCGGGGCCAGCACGCCGACCCAGATGGCCACGGGGTCACCACTCGGCGCGCGGGATCCGTCGAAGCGGGCCGGGTCGACACCGTTGGGCACCACGTCGACGATCCCCGCCGGCAGGCGCACGTGCTCGACGGCGTACGTCGCGACCGCGATGCTCGGGACGACGACGCGGCCGCCGCCCCAACGGGTGATCGCACGTTCACCGGTCAGGTAGTACCAGCCGTCCCGCCGGCGCCGCACGTCCGCGCGGGCGTTGCCGGCGACCAGGTCGGAGAGGCCGTCCGCGACGCCGTGCAGCGTGTAGACGACGCCGGTGCGCCCCTCGCGAGCGCGCAGCGCCGGGGCCAGCGCGCGCCCGATCCAGCCGGCCCGCCGGTCCTGGAGATGTACGACGTCGGGGCGCAGCGCCCGCAGCTGACGCGCACTGGCGATGCCACCGCGGAGATCGCGCTTCGAGACGACGGGTACGTCGTGCCAGGTGACTCCCGCGGCCGCAGCGTCGTCGGCGCGGGCCGTGCGCGGGCCGACGATGTGGCTGTCGTGCCCCCGCGCGGCCAGGCCGACAGCGACGTCGACGGCGTGCTCGGCCGGCCCGCCCACGGTCTGGGTGGTGACCTGGACGATCCGCATCAGGAGACGTCCGTCCGAGGCCGGGAGGCGACGCCCACCGCGAGCGCGGACAGGAGCCACAGCGGCAGGTAGTACTGCTCCGTCACGAAGGTCGCCGCCGCAGCCGTCCCCACCAGCCCGACGCACACGGCCGCCGCCACGGGGTCGCGGCGGCGCACCGACCATGCCTGCCCGAAGGCGACCGCGAGCATCGCCATGAAGGCGGCGAGACCGAGCACGCCGAGCTCGCTCGACAGCTCGAGCCAGGTGTTGTGCGCGACGTCGAGCGGATGGTTGACGTCGTCGGGCAGCGAGGTGAGGAAGGCTCCGTGGTGCAGCGCGAAGGCGCCAGGCCCCATGCCCAGCACCGGGTGCTCGACGGTCATCGCGGCGGCCGCGGTCCAGAGGTCCAACCGCTCCGAGACGTTCTGCTGCGCGACGAAGTCCTTCTGCTGCAGGCTCACCGCCACCAGGGCGGGGAACGTCAGCGCCACCAGGCCCGTCACCACGGCCACGACCCCGGTGAGGGCTGCCGCACTCCGCAGCCGGACCATCCCGGTGGCCACCGCGACCACCACGATCGCCGCCAGACCCACCAGCGCGCCCCGCGACAGCGTGCCGAAGACGGCGACGAGCACCACCACCGTCGCGGCGTCCCATGGCCAGCGCCGGCCCGTCGTCCGTCGGACGGCGACACCGAGCGCGACAGCGGGCAGCAGGAAGAAGGCGAAGTCGTTGGGGTCCCCGATCGGACCGCCGACCCTGCGGTCCGCGCCGACCGCGAAGGTCACCAGTCCGCAGAACGCTGCGACCGCACAAGCCGCGACGTAGACCTGGGCGACCCGCTCGGGCCGCAGGCCGCCGCGCATCACGTCGGCGAGCACGAACAGCACGCCGAGGAAGCCCGCGTAGCGCAACAGCACGTCGAGCCCTGCCTGGCCGTTGTTGTGCAGAGCGGTCGCCAGGAGCAGCACGACCGCGAACCCGAGGGCGGCCACGAGCACCTGGCTGCGCGGTCCGTCGTACAGACGTCCGCGGCAGCGTCGCACCACCCAGGCCAGCACCAGGAGGACCGCGAGTCCCTTGACGGCGCTGGGTTCGGCGCGAGCCGTGTAGTCCTCGAAGACCGAGACCACCACGAGCACCAGCGCGATCCAGTTCAGCCTGAGGACAACGGCCGCGCAGACCGCTAGCGCGAGCAGGCCGAGCAGCGCCGGCAACGGCGCGAAGCCGGCGAGGACGCCGAGGGTCGCGGCGACGAGGAGGGGTGCGACGACGGTCCATCGCCCGGTCTGCCGATGCGGCGGCGAGAGCACGGTGGTCGTCACCATGTCGGCCCCCTGCGTCGGCGCCACGTGTCCAGTGGCCGCAGCATCGTGTAGGCGCCGTCGAGCAGGAGGCGCAGGTCCTCGGTGTCGGTGGGGACGAAGGCGCGACGCAGCGAGAGGTGCGGCGTGCGCGTGGTGTTGAGTCCCCGGTCGACGGTGATCGCGACCCGGTAGCCGGCCTCGGCAGCGACGGTGCGCACGGCGGGCGTCCAGCCGCCGGTCGGATAGGCGAGCGAGCGCACCGCCCGCCCGAGCAGGTCCTCGAGCGTCACCCGCGAGTCCACGAGCTCGTGCTTGACCGCGTCGCGGTCGAGGCAGGGCAGCCACGGGTGCGACACCGTGTGGGAGCCGATGTCGAACCCGTCGTCCGCCACCGCCCGGAGCTCGTCAGAACGCACCAGCCGGTGCCGGTCGTGGCGCGGCTCGTGCTCGTCCCAGGCGAACCGGAGGTCGCCGGTCAGGTAGCCGGAGACCACGAACATGGTCGCCGGCAGGCCGCGGTCGCGCAGGATGGGCCAGGCGGTCTCGACGACGCTGGCATAGCCGTCGTCGAACGTCAGCGCCACCGCGCGGTCCGGCAAGGTCCCCGCCCCCAGCGCGGCCACGGCGTCGTCCAGCGGCAGCACCGTCGCGCCCCAGTCGTCCAGCGCGTCCAGGTGGCGCCGGAAGTCGTCGACGCCCGTCGACAGTCCGTCGGTCTGCGGCCCGTCGACCCGGTGCCAGCCGATGATCGTGAGCCCCGGGGTCGCTGACAGCCGGCGTACGCCGGTCGCGATCGGCCGGGCAGCGGTGCCCAGCAGCCGTACTCCGCCCCTCACGACCCTCCGCCCCTCACGACCCTGTCTCTCATGACGTCCGCCTCAGCAGCGCGCCGGCTTCGCGGAGGTGCTCGCGGTCGAGCACCCAGACCGTCGCGGCGTACGCCACCACTCCCGCCGCTCCAACGACGAGCAGTCCCGTGAGTGACGGGTCGGTGAGGTCGAGCATCCGGCGCAGCACCAGCACGACCACCGCCATCACGGCCACCCCGGCCAGAGCCGGGCGAAGCGAGCGCACCAGGCGGCGCAACGAGAAGCCGGTGACGTAGAGGCGAGCGAGCGCGAGTGCGACCAGGGCGATGCAGGTGGCGACGGCGACCTGCCCGATCGCGACTGCCGTCACGCCGTGCCGCGCGACGAGCAGCAGGACGCCGAGCAGGAGCACGAGATGGCACAGCCGCAGTCCCATCGAGGCCGCGGGCCGACCCGCGGCGTTCAGCGAGGTCTGCACGAGCTGGCCGACGCTGAGCAGCGCGGCGTACAAGGCGAGCCAGGCGACGACGGGGACTCCCGGCTCCCACTTGTCGCCGAGCAGCACGAGGTCGTCGGCGAAGAGCGCGATGCCCAGGCAGATCGGCGCTACCAGGGTCAGGGATGCGGTCATCACCGTGACCGCCGCGCGGCCGAGGTCGGCGCCGCGCTGGCGGCAGAGGTACGGGAAGGCGGCGCCGGACATGACCACGACGACCATCAGGTAGGGCATGAACGCGAGCCGGAACGCTAACGAATACTGGCCAAGAGCCTCACCGCCGAGCACGCGGGAGACGATCAGGTAGTCGATGTTGAGCTGCACCAGCTCGAGCAGATTGGCGCCGGCGTACGGGCCGCCGTACGACAGTAGGCCGCGCGCATCCTCGAGGTTCCAGCCGGGAAGCACCGGCGGGTGCACGACCCACGCGAGCACCATGGTCAGGCTGGCCTGGACGATCTGGCCGACCACGAGGGCCATGACGCCATGCCCCTGTGTCACCAGCACGATCGCCACGACGGCGCCGGCGACGGATGAGACCGTGTCGGGGATGATCCGCCGGACGAACTCGAGCCGGCGGCGCAGCAGCTCGTTGGTGACCGCGGCGACGGCCAGGAACGGCAGCGTCACGGTGAGCCCGCGGATCACGGCCGTGCCGCCGTCGGCGGCGTGGAACGCCGACGCCAGCCAGGGCGCGACGACCCACAGCATGGCTGAGATGCCCGCACCCATCGCGACGCCGACGGTCACCGCCGTCCGGGCTGCCCGTCGGACGTCGCCGCGCCAGTAGACGAGTGCGCTGGCGGTGCCGAGGCTCGTCACCACGGCGGAGATGTTGGCGACCAGCGTTCCGAGCGCGATGACGCCGAGAGCCTCGGGGGCGAGCATCGCCGCGAGTGCCAGGAGCACGACGGTCTGCGACGTCTTGACGACGATCCCGTTGGTGGCGAGCCAGAGCGCACCACGTGCGGTGCGGGCTGCTTCGACGCTCGGTGGTGGCGCGGCGGCCTCCACCGTCGATGTCGGACGGTCGTCGAGCGCCTGCCCGACGGCCGCGAGGTGCCGGTCGAGCCGGTCCTGGCCGAGGTCGTGCAAGGAACGGTTGCGCAGGTAGAGCACGACCGCCGCGATCGCCAGCGCCCGGCGCTCGGGGCGCGCCCAGGCGGCCCAGGCGCGGCCACCGACCGCAACCTGCTCGAGTGGCAGCGGGTCGTCCACCAGCCGGAGGAGCGACTCACTCACGAGGTCGTCGGAGTCCGCGGTCTCCTCCAGGGCGTGGACGAGCAGGGCATCGAGGCCGAGGGGTGCGTCGGGACTGGCGTTGTCCCAGTCGATGACCGTGGTGACGTCGCCGTCGAGGAGCACGTTGCCGGGCCAGAGGTCACCGTGGCACCACCCGGTGGGGAGCTCGCTGTCGAGGACAGACATCGCGGCCGACCAGCGCTCTCGCGCTTCGAGAGGTACGACGTGGGCGCGGTCGCACCAGCGCGCCGACCAACCGGCGTCCGTCCGACCGGTCACCCGGCCGGCGAGGACCGCGCCGAGCTCACCGGCCACCGCCCACTGCCGTGTCGCACTCGGCCACGGCCAGGTCAGGCGCCGACGCCGTGGCGTCCACTCGGTCGCGACCCAGGGTCGTCCGGCAGTGCGTCCCTCGGCGACGACGACGGGCAGGAAGGGCCGCGCGTCGGGCACGTCTCGGAGCACCCGCGACGCAACGTCGACCTCGCGGTCCGGATCGGTCAGCGACAGGCGAATCGCCAGATCTCCCTCGGTGGTCCGCACGCGCAGCACCGAGTGTCCGGCGGTCATCACCCCGACCAGCTCGCCGTCGAGACCGGTCGCCCGAGACAGGTCGTGCAGTACGTCGTCGGCCAGCGTGAGCCGGTCGCCGCTCACGGACAGCCGGGGCACCGCCGCGCCCCGGCCGACCGACAACCCCAGCCATCGGCGCACCCACGGCACCGGCCCGGCCGGCATGTGGACCGGCCACGACCGGCGCCAGACGAGCTCGGGGCTCTCGGCGCTGGGATAGAGCAGGAGCGAACCGTCGTCGCCGATCACGGCGACGACGCCGTACGCCGTGGCCAGCGCCGACATCGCGGCTGCGTCGTACCTCCGGCCGTCGACGACGACGAGGTCCGCCGTACCCGGTGCCACGGGTGGGTGGACGCCATCCCACCGGACCACCCGCGACGGTTCCGGCCAGCCGCTGGCGCGGCTGCCGTCGGTCAGCACGAGCGCGCCCGGGAACGCCGCCTGCAGATGCGGGGTCAGCTCGTCCGAGAGCGCCAGCACCACAGGCCCGTCGACCTCGGCGGGCAGCAGTACGGCGAAGGCGGCCAGACGGTCGCCGACGGTCCAGTGCGGGGCAGCGACGAGCTCGGGTCCGGCGGCGGCGTTCATGGGCGGGATCAGCCCGCCTCGGCCGGACCGGCGCAGTTCAGCGCGGTGCCATCCGGATCATCGGCGACGGGATGGATGACGACGCGGTCGACCGTCGTACCGGCCGGGACCGGGTGCAGCAGCTGCATCCGGATCTCGTGGGTGCCCTGCGAGAAGCAGTACCAGCGGCCCGCGACAACAGCGAGGAACGTGCCGTCGGGTCCGTCCAGGAACGCCTGCACGCTGGCCTGCGCGACCATCGGCTCGTCGGTGTGGACCTTCGCGACGACGACCGCACCTCGGCCGTTGCCGTCAAGCTGGACCGGCCGCACCTCCAGGGTGCTCGGCTGCGACTCGTCGGCCGACGCCCAGGCGACATCGCGGTAGGCGACGTCCACGCGGCTGATCTCCTCCGCAGCGTCGCCCACATCGACGTACAGCCCGAACTCCTGGCCGGGCGGCAGGTCGACGACCGAGCAGCACACGCCGTCCTGCGCCTCGAGGGACGACACGATCAGCACGTCGTTGCGGTCGCGCGCCGTGATCACGCCCGCCGCGCTGCGGAGGGTGCGGTCGGTGGTGTTGCGGACGACCACCGAGAGCATGCCGTCGACGACGCCCCACTCCTGGGTCACCAGGATCGGGCGTGCCGGTGCCGCATCGGCGACGGGCTCGTCGCCTCCGCTGCCGGTCAGCTTCGTCGAGGCCCGGTCGCAGCCGGACCCGAGCAGCCCGACGACGGTCAGCAGCAGCGCGGCGATCACGCCGGCGCGCATGGTCCGCACCGGATCAGGCCTGGGAGCTGCGGAACAGCCACCCGAGCGGACGCGCCTCCGGCTCGTCCTGCCTGGCCGCCGGCGCGCCCTCGGAGATCATCTCCTGATGACCGGGCTCGAGCTCGGGGGCACCGGGCAGCTCGCGGACGTCCGGCTCCTCGGCAGTCGCCGACGTCTCCTGGGACGGTCCGTTGCGCAGCTCGTCGAGGGAGCGCAACACCCCTACGACGGTCGCCACCGCGTCCTCGAGGCTCGGGGCGAGGTCACGCAGTCCGTCCTCGGCGTTGTCGAGCAGTCCAGCCGAGCGGGCGCGGAAGTCCTCGATCTCGGCGCGGCCGGCCGTCTGCACCTCCTCGCGGATGCGAGCGCGCTCCTCCTCGGTGTGCCGCTGCAGGTCCTCGGCCTCGAAGTAGGCCCGGGCCAGGATCCCGTCGGCACGCTCCTGTGCCTCGGTCGTCAGCTTGTCCGCGGCCTCGCGGGCCTCGGCGAGGAGCTGCTCCGCGACGCTCTCGGCCTCGGCGACGATGACGTCGGCGTCGGCCGCCGCTGCCCCCCGCAGCTGGCTGGCCTCGGCGAGCAGGTCATCGGCGACGCGCTGGGCTCCGAGCCTTTCTCGCATCGCCTGCGCACGTTCGGAAGCACTCGCTGGTGGCGCGCTGTCTGAGTCCTTGGGCATGCCTGACGTTCCCCCTGTGATGATCACGGATCCGTCCGACCTGCCTGCGTGGCCCCGAGAAGAGGACGAACGCGCTTCTAACGGACAACAGGTGCCCGCTACCGAACGGGTTCAAACGCCGTGGTGGACCGACCCGGTCTAGGGTCTGCGTGTGCCCGGGTCCTTGAGCGTCGCCATCCGGCCCCGGCTGGAGCACCATCGGGAGACCTGGGACGCGCTCGGCGCGCTGGCACCGCTCCCGTCACCCTTCCAACGATCGTGGTGGATCGAGGGCGTGGCGCCACACGACACGACGTACGCCCTGGTGCTGGACGGAGATCGGCTGCTGGGCGGTCTCGCGCTGGGCGTACGACGGGTCACCGGCGTACGCCGCTATGCAGCGCCCGGACCTGCGGTCCTCTGCCCCGACCACCTCGACCTGCTGGCGGCGCCCGGAGCCGAGGACGTCGTAGCCGGAGTCATCGGCGAGTGGCTCGCCCGGCCCGGCCAGCGGGTCCTCGACCTCCGTGGCGTGGCCGACAGCTCCCTGCTCGCGCGCGCACTCGGAGCGACGCCCGCGCGCCTGGACGTCGCTCCGTACGAAGCTCTGCCGGTCACCCCCGAGACCTACCTGGCGCGGCGCTCGTCCAACTTCCGTCGGAGCGTACGACGGGCCGCGAAAAGCCTTGCCAGCAAGGGGATTGAGCACCGACAGGTGTCCCCCGCCGACCTGCCTGATGCGTTCGCGGCCTTCCGTGAGCTGCACGAGGGGCGCGAGGGCCGGGGACCCCTCGTAGCCCAGATGCCAGCTCTCATCAGGGCTCTGGCCGCCGGCGTCGCTGTCGGCGAGGCCCGGATCGACGTCCTCGCTGCCGGGTCCGATGTCGTCGCCGTGTCGCTCGCCTTCGTCGTCGCGGGCCGGCTCAGCCTCTACCAGGTCGCCCGGTCGCTCGACGGTGCGCACGACGGCGCCGGCAACGTGCTGCTGGTCGCAGTCATCGAGGACGCCGTCACGGACGGCTGCCACGAGGTGGACCTGCTCCGCGGTGGGGAGGGCTACAAGTCGTCGTTCGCCGACCGGACCAGGGTTGTCGGACGCCTGCGTACGGCGCACGGTGGCGCAGCCCGCGCCCAGGTCGCTGCCGAGGACGCGGCAAGACGAGTCAGTGCGAGGCTGAGGTCCCGGGCCCCCTGATCCGGCGCTTCACGGCGCCGTACGCCCGCATGAACGCGACCTTCGAGCGATCGCGCACGGGCGCGTCGCCGTACACCTTCGGGGCGATGCCCAGCCGGCTGACCTTCTCGTTGAACGCCTGGACCATCGACTCGTCCGCGTTGTCCCGGTTGAAGAACGTGACCGTCAACGACAGCGACGTCGAGTCGCCGTTGGCGAGCCAGTGCGGCGTGTACGGCGGGATGTAGGCGCCCTGACCTGGACTGAGCTCGACCTCGAGGGTCTGCTCGGGCAGCGTGTCGAGCCGGCCGAAGGAGCCGTTCCAGTAGCGGTGGACCTCGCGCTCGCGGTCCTCCTTGCTCGAGAACCCGCCGAAGCCCAGCCGACGGTGGCCCTCCAACTGCAGCAGGAAGCTGTGCTCGATGTCGAAGTGCGCCGACGTCACCGACCCGGGCGAGCTCGCGAACACGAAGCCCATCCGGCGCTTCATGGTCCGGGGGTCGAGGCCCGCGTTCGCGGCCATTCCCTCCAGCACCTGGTCCACCAGGTCCCGGTAGTGCTCGGACTGCTCGATGTTGAGCAACGTGAACCACGAGTCGTTGGCAGCCAGTGCCCGGATCTGGTCGGAGACCGCGACGACCTCGAGGACGTTGGCGGCGCCGGCGTCGGCTGACACGAGAGGCTTCGCGGCCTTCTCTGCCGAGATCGACTCGGCGCCGAGCTCGTCACCGAGACGGGCGATCGCGTCGAGCGAGAAGCGCGGGTCGCCGGCCAGGCCGTGCGAGAACGGCGTCGGCTTCCGCTGCGCGAGTGCGAACTGGAACGACCGGTCGACCGCCGGCCACGGCGTGCTGTTCATGGGTCCCCCGACATCGATGGCGCGTGCCGAGCCACGCCGTACTCACCTGACAGTTCCGTCGAGAGGTTTCGTTGAAACCTTCGCGCTCGAGATGCGCTAGTCCTGGACCGCCTTGGCGATCGCGATGCACTGCGTCAGGTAGTCGGGATCGGGCTCCTCCTGGAGACTCCACAGCGCGTTGACCATCATCCGCACCACGACCCAGTCGCGGGCGCGGTGCTCGTCCAGCTCCGCCACGTCGACCAGGGTGTGGAACCGGAGCCGGATCCCGTCTCGGAGACTTCGGGGGGCATCGACGAGCTCGTCCCAGCGGTTCCACAGCATCGGTGCGACCTCGTAGTGCGGGTCGCCGTTGAGCGGCTTCGGGTCGATCGCGAGCCACGGCTCGCGGTCCCCGGCGAGCACGTTGGCGTAGTGCAGGTCGGCGTGGATCATCCGGCCGGTGCTGGCCTCGTCACGGCTCAGGTCGCGACTCAACGCAGCCGCCTGCTCGACCAGTCGACGCGGCAGTGGCGCGTCTCGCGGGAGGTCGATGAGCTCGGCGGCCCACTGCCCGGCGTACGACGTCAACGTGCGGAGCTGCGGCACTGCCGGGACGTGCAGACGTGCGTAGAGCGCCCCGACGACCTCACACGCCTCGACGTCCCACATGTCGCCGAGATCCTCGCGGTGCAGCCGTTCGAGCAGCAGCGCGCGGCGGCGCGGGTCGGCCCGCAGCAGCTGCACGGCGCCCCGGCCGTGCCAGTGCTGGAGCGCGAGGTGCTCGTGCTCGGCCTCCTCGTGCGGCCAGCCGACCTTGAGCGCTGCCGGCCGGCCCGAGGAGGTGCGGACGGGGAGCACCAGGGCGGCGTACCCGTGGGTGGGCTCGCCGTCGGCGGTGAGCTCCCACTCCCCCAGCAGGTCGGCGACCATCGCGGGCAGTCGGTCGAGGAACGCCTGCCACTCGGGTCCGCGGGCGCCGTACGCCAGGAACGTGTCCGGCAGCCGCACTACTTCTTGGTCTTCTCCGACGGCTGCGTGGTCGACAGCGCGGCGATGAAGGCCTCGGGCGGGACCTCCACGGTGCCGATGTTCTTCATCCGCTTCTTGCCCGCCTTCTGCTTCTCCAGCAGCTTGCGCTTGCGGGTGATGTCACCGCCGTAGCACTTGGCGAGCACGTCCTTGCGGATCGCGCGGATGTTCTCGCGGGCGATCACCCGGGCGCCGATGGCGGCCTGGATCGGCACCTCGAACTGCTGCCGCGGGATCAGGTCCTTGAGCTTGCCGGCCATCATCACGCCGTAGGAGTACGCCGCGTCCTTGTGCACGATCGCGGAGAACGCGTCGACCGGCTCGCCCTGGAGCAGGATGTCGACCTTGACCAAGTCGGCGGCCTGCTCGCCCGAGCGCTCGTAGTCGAGCGAGGCGTAG
Organism: Nocardioides endophyticus; assembly: GCF_039543845.1. Taxonomy (NCBI): domain Bacteria; kingdom Bacillati; phylum Actinomycetota; class Actinomycetes; order Propionibacteriales; family Nocardioidaceae; genus Nocardioides; species Nocardioides endophyticus. The sequence goes on from NZ_BAABKN010000027.1 coordinate 102,152, forward strand.
CCCTTGGTGCGCGACTTCAGCTGGTCGAAGAAGTCGAAGACGATCTCGCCCATCGGCAGCGTGTAGCGCATCTCGACGCGGTCCTCGGACAGGTAGTCCATGCCTTGCAGGTTGCCGCGCTTGGTCTGGCAGAGCTCCATGATCGTGCCGATGAAGTCGCTCGGCGACAGGATCGTCGCCTTGACGACCGGCTCGCGGACCTCGGCGATCTTGCCCTCGGGGTACTCGCTCGGGTTGGTCACGACGAGCTTCGAGCCGTCGTCCATCAGCACGTTGTAGACCACGTTGGGCGCGGTCGAGATCAGGTCGAGGTTGAACTCCCGCTCGAGGCGGTCACGGGTGATCTCCATGTGCAGCAGGCCGAGGAAGCCGATCCGGAAGCCGAAGCCCAGCGCGCCGGAGGTCTCCGGCTCGAAGGTGAGCGCGGCGTCGTTGAGCTGCAGCCGCTCCAGGGCGTCGCGCAGCGTGGGATAGTCGTCGCCGTCGATCGGGTAGAGCCCGGAGTAGACCATCGGGTTGGGGTGCTTGTAGCCACCCAGGGCGTCGGTGGCCCCGTTGTGCTGGCTGGTGACGGTGTCGCCGACCCGCGACTGGCGGACGTCCTTCACGCCGGTGATCAGGTAGCCGACCTCGCCCACGCCGAGGTCGCCAGCCTTGACCGGCTCGGGGCTGATCACGCCGACCTCGAGCATCTCGTGCACGGCGCCGGTCGACATCATCTTGATCCGGTCGCGGTGGCTGAGCTTGCCGTCGATGACCCGGACGTAGGTGACCACGCCGCGGTAGGTGTCGTACACCGAGTCGAAGATCAACGCACGCGGCGACGCGTCGGCGTCACCGACGGGGGCCGGGGTCTGCTTGACGATCTCGTTGAGCAGTCCCTCCACGCCGACGCCGGTCTTGGCGCTGACCCGCAGGACGTCCTCGGGCTCGCAGCCGACCAGGCCGGCGAGCTCCGCGGCGTACTTGTCCGGGTTGGCGCCCGGCAGGTCGATCTTGTTGAGCACCGGGATGATGTGGAGGTCGGCGCCCATCGCCAAGTAGAGGTTCGCCAGCGTCTGCGCCTCGATGCCCTGGGCCGCGTCGACGAGCAGTACGGCGGACTCGCACGCCTCGAGCGAGCGGGAGACCTCGTAGGTGAAGTCGACGTGTCCCGGGGTGTCGATCATGTTGAGCACATAGGTGCCCGGCTCGGCGCTCTCGGCGTTGTCGGCCGGAACGGTCCAGGGCATCCGGACGGCCTGGCTCTTGATCGTGATGCCGCGCTCGCGCTCGATGTCCATGCGGTCGAGGTACTGGGCCCGGGCGGCCCGGGCGTCGACGACGCCCGTGAGCTGGAGCATCCGGTCGGCGAGCGTCGACTTGCCGTGGTCGATGTGCGCGATGATGCAGAAGTTGCGGATGATCGCGGGGTCGGTCTGCCCCGGTGGGGGCGCAGCAGCGTTGGGCACAGACGTCTCTCGGGTCACGTACGGGGGGCGTGCCTATTCTCCCACACCAGCAGGGCGCGAGCCGCGTCCGCGCAGCCGCCGCCACCGTCCCGAGACGACCAGGAGCAGCAACGGGAAGTAGCTGGTGGCCGGGATGGCGATCGAGATGCCCAGGGCTGCGAGCAGGAGCACGACGTTCGCGCCCACCAGGCTAGGGCCTGTCTCCCTGAGGCGGATCGCCCTCCGGGACCCGGTCGATGGCGTTCCCGAGGGCGCCGAGCAGCCCCAGCCAGCCCACGAACTCCTGGACCGAGCCCGGCTCTCGGACCCGGCCGCGCAGCGCCCCGGGGTCGGGGTCGACCTCGATGCTGATCCTCAACGGTGCGTCGCCCATGGGTCGATTGTGGAGCGACCCCCACGAGGGGCGCATGGGGGGCGACCCCCATCAGTCGCGCCCTGGGGGCAGGGCTACCCGGCGCCGTCGAGCGCGACCGGGAGGTCGGCCCGCGAGGTGATCCCGAGCTTGAGATAGACCCGTCCCAGGTGGTTCTCGACGGTCTTGGCGGTGACGTAGAGCGTCTCGGCGATCTGCTTGTTGGTCCCGCCCGACGCGGCCATCCGGGCGACCCGGAGCTCGCTCGGCGTGAGGGCATCGACCCCGGCGACCGCGAACTGGCGACCCCCGACCCCGGCGACGACGAGCTCTTCCCGTATCCGGCTCACCAACGCGCCCGCGCCGCAGTGCTCGGCGGTCTCGCCGGCTGACCTCAGGACGTCGACGGCCTCGGTACGCCGGCCGGCGCGGCGCAGCGCGGCACCGAGCTCAGCCAGCGAGTACGCGTGCTCGAGACGGGCGGGCGACCCGGCATGTGCCTCGACCGCCTCGCGCAGCAGCGCCAGACCCGGCTCGCCACCGGCCAGCAGCCCTCTGGTCCGCGCCGACACGCCGAGCACCCGCGGCGTACCCCAGCCGCGGGCGAGCTCGTCGTACTCGCCTGCGAGGCGCGCGGCGTCGTCGAGGAGACCGAGGCGGGCGTGGAGCAGCGCCGAGTCCGCGCGCCACGGGACGACCGGGGTGAGCAGCTCCACGCGCTCGCTCCGCCGGCCGAACTCCGCGAGGTCCGCGCGGGCCTCCTCAAGCCGACCCTGGGCCAGCCTCAGGCGTCCGCGGGCCCAGAACGCGTAGTGCATGTGCGTCACCTCGGGCAGCCGCGGCCCGCATCCGGCCGCGACCAGCAGCGCGTCGGCGTCATCCAGCGCACCGCGCTCGACGAGTGCCAGGCAGGTGAACGCGCTGATCGCGGGGACCACGAACGACGGCACGCCGGGGACGCCCAGCGCCTGGTAGCCGTCCGCCTCCGCCTCCGCCAGGTCTCCGCGCAGGAAGTGGGTGATCGACCGGGTGCCGAGCGCACCGGCGATGCCGAAGGCGGACCCGCGGTCCTGGCTGGCCGTGAGCGCCGCACCCAGGAACGACAGGGCGAGGTCGTGGCGGTCGGTCGTGGCCAGGGCGTAGGCGAGCTGGTGCAGCGTGGTGCTCTCCGGCCCGAGGTCATGGACCAGGCGGCCGTCCGCGAGCGCCGCGATCGCCAGGTCCTCGGTCGCCCGGGCAGAAGTGCCGGCGAAGCACCGCCGGTTCGCGTGGTGGCAGAGCGCGAGCCGGTCGGCCGGCGACTGTGCGGTCGCGGGCGGCTCGGCCATCAGGTCGATGCTGGAGGCGAAGGTCTCGGGATGGGTGATCCCCTGGCCGCAGCGCTCGTGCATCAGCGGTGCCAGCAGCTCCGGTGCGCTCCCGGCGAGGTCGATCAGCGCCTCGTCCAGGATCGCGACGGCTCCGGGAATGCTCGTGTCCATCGCGCTGGTCCGGGACAGCAGCAGCCACGCGTCCCGCCGCGCCACCGGCTCTCGCACCAGCCGCAGGGCGTGGCGTAGGTGCTGCTCGACCTCACTCACGGGCGCGCCGGCGAGGAAGCCGGCGGTCCCCAGCGCGAGAGCGGTGGCCCCACGCTCCTCGGGCGGTGGTGGCTCGGCCAGCGCTCGCGCCAGGTAGCGGGCAGCGATGTCGGGCGCGCCCCGCTCGAGTGCCCGGAGGGCGGCACGGCGCAACGTCGCCGCCGACGTCTCGCTCCCGGTCGCCACCGTGGGCAGCAGGTGCGCAGCGATCCGCTCGTCCCCCGCTCCGGCCGCGCCGAGGAGCTCGGCCGCCCGGGCGTGCCAGCGCCCACGCTCGGCCGGCCCGAGCTCGCCGTACACGGCCTCGCGGACGATCGGATGGGCGAACCCGAGCGGCACCGCGCTCGTCATCAGCCCCTCGACCACCAGGCGATCCGCCGCCACGGCCGCCGTCGGGGCGTCGAGGTCGGCGAGTGCGGCGGCCTGGTCCAACGAGACCCCGTCCCCGAGGACCGCGACCGCGGTGGCGAGGCCCGTGGCACCGACCGGCATCCGGGCCAGACGCAGCAGCGTCGCCCGGGCGACCGTGGGAGCACGCACCTCCTTCAGGTGGAGCACGCCGCGGACGGTCGGTGGAACCCCGTCGGCCACGAGGGCAACGACGAGCTGGCTCAGCAGGAACGGGTTGCCGTTGACCACGTCGTGGCACGACGCGGCGAACTCCGGGGCCACGTCGTCGCCCATCCGTGCCTCGAGCAGCGCGCCCACGCCGGCAACGCTCAGCGCCGAGGGACGGAGCTCCTCGACGCCGGGCTCCTCGAGCAGCTGGTCGACCAGGAGCGACTCCTCGGCCCGCTCGTCCGGCCTGGTCGCGACGACCATCGCGACCGGCAGGTCCGCCAGGCGGCGAGCGAGGTAGACGAGGAAACGGAGCGACGGCGCGTCGAACCAGTGCACGTCGTCGAGCACGAGCAGCAGGGGCTGCCGCTCCGCCAGGTTCGCCACGGTCCAGTAGAGACCGTGCTCGACCGCGAGCCCGCGGTCGAGTTCGCCCGCGCCACCGTCGCCCGCCGCGACCGCCAGCGCGGGAGCCGCCAGGGCGGCCGCGCCGCCGAGCACCTCGGCACGCTCGGCGGGTCCGAGCGCCGCCAGCGGAGCGTCGAGCAGGAGGCGGAGCGCGCCGTACGCGAGGTCGCGCTCCAGCACCCCGCCGCGAGCGCTGAGGACCCGGACAGCGCGGTCAGCGGCGATGGCGGCTGTGGCCGTCAGCAGACGGCTCTTCCCGATCCCTGCCTGCCCCCGGACGACCACGACCGACCCACGGCTGAGGAGCGCCCGCTCGACCGCGCCGCGCAGCGTCAGCAGCTCCGCCTCGCGTTCGACGAGAGGATCTCCCGTCTCGTGCTCCTGTCCCTCGGACACGCGCCGACCGTATCCGATCCGGAGGACCTGGGAGGGCCGCCCGGACACCCCCAGATCACGGCGCCCGGCGGTTGTGGGGTCTCTCCCCTCATGTGCCGAGGCCCGGACGGTCGCAGGGTGGTGCCGTCCCGACGGCCGACCGCCGTACCCACTCGGAAGGAACCCCCGTCCCATGAAGCACCGCTCGACCTACGCGACCGTCATCGGCGCCAGCCTCCTGCTCGCCAGCATCGCCGGCGTGGCCACTGCCACCGCCCCTGAGCGTGACGCACGGGGCAAGGCACCCCACATCAAGAAGAACTCCGTCGCCAGCGTCCACATCAAGAACGGCACCATCCGAGCGAAGGACCTCAGCCCGAAGGTCCGGGCCGCGATCGCCGCGACCCCCACCCCCACTCCCGCACCGGTTCCGGAGCCGGCGCCCGCCCCGTACACACCGCCCAAGGTCCACGCCGCGGCGCCCGAGAACTCGGTCAACGTGCCCTCCAACTCGGACACGGAGGTGGTCAGCAAGGTCCTGCCCGCGGGCACGTACGCCGTCCAGGCGAACCTCACGCTCTACACGATCCAGTCCGGGATCGGCAGCTGCACGCTCCTGGTCGACAGCGACTCCTACAACCTGGCCCAGCACAACTTCGCCGCCGGCGGCGGGCGGACCTCGATCGCCCTGTCGTCGGTCGTCTCCGTCGCCTCGGCGAAGCCCGTCTCGATCGAGTGCTGGACGCCGGCCACCGGAAACGCCTCGGAGATCCGGCTGACGGCGATCCAGGTCACGCAGTAGCCCGGCTACGGCACGGGGGTGGGCTCGGCTCCCACCCTCGTGCCCGAGGATGGTGCCGTGACCGAGGCACTTCCCACGACCATCCCGCATGGCCGGACAGCGCGCCGCCTCGAGTGGCCGCACCTGCCGCCGCAGATCCGCGACCTCATCTCGCGCAGGTGCGGGTCGCCCGTGGTGGACGCGGCCTCCCAGGGCGCGGGCTTCACCCCGGGTTTCGCGTCGGTGCTGACCTGCGAGGACGGCTCCCGCCACTTCGTGAAGGCCGCGTCGGTCCGCGCGCAGCGGATATTCGCCGAGGCCTACCGTGAGGAGGCCCGCAAGCTGGCGGCTCTCCCAGACACCGCGCCCGCGCCGAAGCTGCTCTGGCACATCGCCGACGAGGACTGGGTGGTGCTCGGGATCGAGTACGTCGAGGCCCGGGCGCCGCGCCGGCCGTGGCGGGCGGCCGACCTGGAGGCGTGCGTTGCGATGACCGAACAGCTGTCCGCGGCCCTGACACCCGCGCCCGAGGGGCTCGCCGCCGACACCTTCACCGCCGAGTTCGCCGCCTGGCCGGCGTACTGGGAGAGGCTCCGGTCGGACCTCCCCGACCTGCCCGGGATCGCCGAGCACCTCGACGACGCCGCGGCCCTGGCCGCGAGGTTCGCTGACGTCGCCGACGGGGACACCCTCGTGCACACCGACATCCGCGACGACAACCTGATGCTGACCGTCGACGGCCGGGTCCTACTGTGCGACTGGAACTGGCCGGTCGTCGGCGCAGCCTGGCTGGACACCGTCTTCCTGATGATCGGCCCCCGCGGGGACGGGCTGGACGTCGAGGCGGCGCTGGCGTCCTCGCCCGTGACTCGCGACGTGCCCGCCGAGTCGATCGACATCGTGATCGCGCTGGTCACGGCGTACTTCCTGATCTCGGCCGCCCAGCCGGTGCCCCCGACCTCGCCGTACATGCGCGAGGCGCAGCGTTGGCAGGGTGAGGTCTGCTGGCGCTGGCTGGCCGAGAGGCGCGGGTGGTCGTGACGCCTTGGTTCGGCGGTTTTGGCGCATCACAGCGCCGCTGCTAGCCTTGTCCGTCGCGCCACGAGTGGGTTCACCGTGCGCGCGACCCGACGTTGAAACGACCGAACACTCCTCGAAGCGAAGGCATCTCAGTGGCGAACATCAAGTCCCAGATCAAGCGCAACAAGCAGGCCGAGAAGGCGCACGAGCGCAACAAGGCCGTCAAGACCGGCCTGAAGTCCGCCGTCCGCAAGTTCCGCGAGGCCGCCGAGGCCGGTGACAAGGACGTTGCTGTGAAGGCCGGCCAGGACGCCGCCCGCAAGCTCGACAAGGCCGCCTCCAAGGGCGTCATCCACAAGAACCAGGCCGCGAACCGCAAGTCCGCGATCGCCAAGAAGGCCGCTTCGCTCTGATTCACCCGGGTGCCCGGTCGGGCATCCCAGTCGGTCGTTTTGCTGACCCGCCCAAGTCTCTTGGGCGGGTCAGCTGCATTTCAGCGGGAGTCGCGCAGCCCGGTGATGGTGAGCACCAGCCGCTCGAGCGTGTACGACGCGTCGCTGGCTGCGCCCTTGATATCGGCGTCGGCGCGGGCGATCGCCTGGATCGCCCGGGCGATCCCACCGTCGGACCAGCCGCGGGACTGGTCGCGGATCGTGCGCAGCTTCCACGGCGGGACGCCGACCTCGCGGGCCAGGTCGGCCTCGCGCACGCCGCGTGGCGCGGACCGGTAGCGGGCCACGCCACGGGCGCCTCCCGCGAACGCGGAGGTGACCAGCACCGCCGCCGTACCGCCGTCGAGCGCCCAGCGCAGCTCCTCCAGTGCCTCGGTGCGGCGCCCCCAGAAGGCGGCGTCGGCCACGGCGAAGGACTTCGCCTCGGCCCGGCCTCCGAAGTACTGCTTCACCTTGTCGGATGTGATGGGCCCGCCGGCAAAATCGCTGGCGAGCTGGTCGGCCGCCGCAGCGAGCGAGCGCAGGTCCTGCCCCACGGCCTGGACCAGGAAGTCGGCCGCGTCCGGGTCGATCGTAGCGCCGTGGCCGCGGATCTCGGCGGACACGAAGTTGGGGTACTCCGACGCGCGCAGCTCCCCCGACTTCGACTCGGTGACGGTCGCCAGCTTGCGCAGCTTCGTGAGCGTCCCACTGCCCTTCTGACCGCCACCGTGCACGAGCACCAGCGCGACCTCGTCGGCCGGCGCCGCGGCGTACGCGAGCAGGCCCTCGACGGACTCCTCGGGGAGGTTCTCGAGACCGCGCACGACCACGCAGCGGATGCTCGAGAAGAGCGACGGCGCGGCCAGCTCCCCGAGGGTGGCGAGCGACAGGTCCGAGCCGACCGTCTCGGAGAACTCCGACTCCGAGTCGTAGTGGCGGACGCTGTCGCGCACCGCGACGACCGTGCGTTCGTTGAGGAACTCCTCCTTGCCGGTCACGAGCGTGACCCGACCGAGGACGTCTGCCGCGCGCGGCTGCGAAGGACCTGCCATGGTGCGGCAAGCCTGCCACAGCGCGCCGACGCCCGGCGACCGGGCTCAGCGGGTCTTCGTCGCCAGGTCGCCGTCCTCGGCGACCACCGCGAGGTCACCGTCCTGATCGGTGCGCAGCACCCGGGTGCCGGCCTCCTCGAGCGGCTCCAACGCCGCGTCGGCCGGGTGGCCGTAGTCGTTGTCCGCGCCCACGCTGACCAGGGCCACCCGGGCACCGAGCGACAGCAGCCACGGCTCATCCTGGTAGCGGCTGCCGTGGTGCGGCACCTTGAGGACGTCGACCTGGAGACCCGGCAGCGACCGGGCCAGGGCCGCCTGTCCCTCGGGCTCGATGTCGCCGGTCAGCAGGATCCGGGCCCCACCCACCTCGGCGAGCAGCACGACGCTGGCCTCGTTGGCCGTGCTGCCATCACCGGGACCGGTCGTCGGCGAACCCGGTGGCGGCCAGAGCGCCTGGAGCGTGACCGCACCCACCTGCCGGGTCTCGCCGTACGGCGTCAGGCTCGGCACCAGGCCCACGGAGGCCGCCACCGACTCGACCTCACGGACACCGCCCGGCGGGTCGAGCAGACCGGTCGTCTCCACCGCGCCGACCTTCCGCCCGTCGAACACCCCCGACAACCCGTCCACGTGGTCGGCGTGGAAGTGGGTCAGCACCACCAGCGGCACCTCGTCGACACCGAGCCGATCGAGGCAGCGGTCCGCGGCCGCCGGGTCGGGTCCGCTGTCGACCACGACGGCGGAGCCCGCACCGGCGTTGAGCACCAGCGCGTCGCCCTGCCCCACGTCGCACGCCACCAGCACCCAACCCGCCGGCGGCCAGCCCGGGCTCGGCGGCCGGACGACCACCACTGCCGTGAGCAGCAGGCAGCAGCCGACGCCCGTCACCGGGTGCCGGAGCAACAACGGGCCGGCCAGCGCGATCGCGACCACCAGGAGGCTGAGCACCCCGAGCGCCAGCGCACCGCTCCCCCAGTCCAGCGCCGCCGTCGGCAGCGCCGCGCCGCGGGTCGCGACCTCGACGATCCAGGCCACGCACCACCCGGCCAGGGTGCCGAGCACGCGACCCGCGGCCGGCAGCACCAGCCCGACCAGTCCGGCGCCGAGCCCGAGCACTGTGGCCGGTCCGACAACCGGCGCCACGACCAGGTTGGCCGCGACCGCGATCAGGCTCACCTGGCCGGACAGCCCGGCGACGACCGGGGTGCAGGCCAGCTGGGCCGCCGACGGGATCGCGATCGCCTCGGCCACCCACCGGGGCAGCCACCGGGCCATCGCGTCGCGCCATCCGGGCGCCAGCAGCACGATGCCAGCAGTCGCCAGGACCGACAGCGCGAAGCCGGGCTGCACGGCCAGGGGCGGCTGCACGAGCAGCAGCACCACGACCGCGACGCCGAGAGCTCGTGGGCCGCGCCGCCGCCCGTCGGCTCCCATCGCGAACAGCGCGACCGTGCCCATCACCGCGGCCCGGAGCACACTCGGCTCGGTGCGCGCGAGGAGCACGAAGCCGAGGATCCCCAGCGCGCCCACGACCAGCAGTGCCCGACCGCGCAGGCCGGCCCAGCGGGTCAGCACCAGCAGGAACCCCACCACCAGCGTCAGGTTGGTCCCCGACACGGCGAGCAGGTGGGTGAGCCCGGTCGTCCGGAAGTCGTCGGCGAGCGCCTCGTCCAGCCCGGCATCGTCGCCATCGACGAGCGCCGGCACCAGTGCCCGCTGATCGGCGGGCCGGTGGGCGACTGCGTCCCGGATCGATGCTCGGACGGCTGCGGCACCGCGCCACCACACGTCGGGCGCGGAGACGACCGCGGGCGGCCCGCGAGCGGAGAGCACACCGGCGAGGTCGTCGTCGTCCGCAGGGCCGAGCCGGCCGGAGGTCCGCACCCTGGCCCCCAGGGGTACGTCGAGCCAGTCCGCATCGCCGATCACGAGCACCGGCGTCGCGGTGGCGTACGACGAACCGCGACCGGTCACCTCCCGCAGCTCGAGCCGGGTGACGACCAGGTCGCCGTAGCGGGCGGAGACCTTCCGCGGATCGGAGCGGACGGTGCCGACGACGCTGACGGCGGCCCGCTCGTCGGCCAGTGCTCCCACCGGCCCGTGCCCGATCTGGTCGAGGCGGAGGACGGTGACCGTGCCGGTCGCGGCGAGGACCAGCAGCGCACCCGACGCCGTGCGAGCGACGGCGGCCCCAGACCACCGGCGCAGCGCCCACACCCCGACGGCCAACGCCGCGACGACCAGGACGACCCACCACCCCAGCCAGCGACCGGCGCCGGCACCTGCCCACCCCGCACCGGCGAGGGCGAGCATCCGGAGGTCGGGTCGGTCACGCCGGGTATCGGTGCCATCGACGTCCACCTCAGATGGTCACGTGCGGGGCGATCTGGGCCAGGGTCGCGTCGCCGATGCCGTCGACCTCGAGGAGCTCATCGACCGAGGTGAACCCACCGTGCTCGGTGCGCCAGGACAGGATCGACTGGGCGGTCACCGGCCCGACCTCGGGCAGCGCCTCCAGCTCGGGTTGCGTCGCCGTGTTGAGGTTGACCAGCGGCCCGCCGGGTGAGGCTGCGCCCGTAGCGGCGGCCGCGCCGGCGGTCGGCGCCGGTGGCCCGCCGACCACGATCTGCTCTCCGTCGACGAGCACCCGCGCCAGGTTGAGGGAGGAGAGGTCGACGCCTCGTCGCGCCCCACCGGCGGCCTCGACGGCATCGATCACTCGGGCGCCACCGTCGAGCACCACGATCCCCGGGTCGCGCACCTTGCCGGTGACGTCGACCGTCACCGACCCGTCCGCCGCTGACTCGACCCCGCCGGCCGCTGCCGGAGTGGCGTCGGCAAGCGGCGCAGCCGCATCGGACGGAGACGCGCCGGACGTCAGCGGTGCCGACGGGGCCTCGAGTCGATCGGAGTCACCGCGGACCACCCACCACCCCGTGACGGCGATGCCGGCCGCGACCAGCACCGCGACGATCACGAGCTGCGTCGGCCCCAGCGCGACCCGGCCACGCATGGCCTCCGGGAGCAACGCCGCCGCTCCGCGACGGGCGGCATGACGACCGGGCACGGGCACCACCGGCGCCGGCAGGTCTGGCACCGCAACCCGCTCCGGATCGGAGTCGGGCACCGCACGGAGCGGCCGGATCCGGGTGTGCCCGTCCAGCCACGACTCGTCCGCGCTCCCCGCTGGCTTCTCGGCCGCCTGCTCGACCTGGGTCGAGGCGAGCTCCGCGGTCAACAGCGCGAGCCGCCGGGAGACGGCCTCCTGATGGTCGGCACGAGGTCGGAGAGAGGTCATGCCGCGACGCTAGGCAGCGACGCCGACCATCGGCGACGCATGGACGCCGCCCTGTGCGCAACGGCGTCGGAGACGTCGCTGTGGACGGTAAACGGGCTGGTCTACCCGGCGTCGTCGAGCAGGCGGTCGAGGGTGCGGCGACCCCAGCGGCTCATCGTCGGGTTCGACTCCGCGTAGTACCAGACCAGACCCATCGACTGCTGGAACGCCCAGGCCATCCCGCGACGCCACTGCACCTCGCTGCAGCGCAGCGCGTCGCGCAGCACCTCCCGCCGTACGGCGTCCAGGAGGTGCCACGCACCCACCAGGTCGAGCGCGGGGTCGGCCGCCGAGAACCCGCCGCCGTCGAGCACGCCGACCAACCGACCGTCGCGAACCAGGACGTTGGGGGGCGTCAGGTCCCGGTGACACATGGCGTCCGGGTCGACGCTCGGTAGCGTCCGCAGCTCCGCCCACATCGCCCGCAGGCGCGGGACGTCGAGCAGGCCCTCGCTCTCCGCGAAGCACGTCTCCAGCCACTCGTCGTGGTCAGGCAGGCTCCCGCCTCGACCGTCACCCTCGAACCGCCTGCCGCGCACGTCGACCCGACGCAGGTCCGAGATGAAGCCGGCCAAGTCCTCGGCGAACGCGGTCGAGCTCGCCGGGTCCGCGTTAGTGGCGACCTGCCCGGGCAGCCACGTCTGGACGCTCCAAGGCGCCGGATATCCAAGCCCCGGCCGCCCGAGGGCCACCGGCACCGGCGTCGGCACCGTGCTGGCGTCGGCGAGCTCACGCGCAGCGCCGGCCTCGGCCTTCAGCTCCGCTTCGACCGCGGCCGGGTCCTCGGCGACCAGCGGGAAGCGTGCGGCCAGGTCCTCGCCGATCCGGAAGATCGCGTTGACGGTGCCGGCCGTCGCCACCGCCCTGACCGGCAGGTCGCGCCACTGCGGGAACTGCTCGGCGACCAGCCGTCGCACGGCCTCCTCGGAGATCTCGAGCTGGTCCTCGTGCATCGACATGGCTGGGAGGCTACAGCCGCGGGGCGACGCAGACCGCGATCATTCCCGGGCCGACATGGGCACCGAGGACCGCGCCGAGCTCGCCGCACCACACCTCACGCCCGCCGAGGTTGGCCTCGAGGCGAGCCGCGAGCTTCTCGGTGAGCTGACCGGCGCGATCGGGACTGGCGAGGTGCGCGACGCAGACGTCGACCGATGCCTCACCGGCCGCCAGTACGGCAAGCTCCTCGAGCCGAGCAAGCGCCCGGGCCGATGTACGCACCCGCTCGAGCGAGGCGACCTTGCCGTCCTCGATCTGGAGCAGCGGCTTCACCGCGAGCGCCCCACCCAGCAGGGCGGCGGCCGCGCCGATCCGGCCACCGCGGCGTAGGTACTCCAACGTGTCGACGTAGAACAACGAGGCCGACGCCGCGGCCCGGTCCCGCGCGGCCGACGCGGCCTCCTCGGCGGAGCCTCCCGCATCGACCACGTCGACGGCCGCCAGCGCGGCGTACCCGGTCGCGACCCCGACCTGCCGGGTGTCGACCGGGATCACCGGGATCGACGCGTCGCGGGCGGCGAGCTGGGCCGACTCGAAGGTGCCGCTCATGTCCCCGGACAGGTGGACGGACACAATCGCCGTCGCGCCATCGCTCGCGGCCTTCTCGTAGACCTCCAGCAGTGCGGCCGGGCCGGGCCGCGAGGTGCTGACCGGCTTCCATTCCTTGAGCGCCGCAGCGACCAGGTCCGGCGTCGCGCCGTCGGCGCCCTCGTCGTACACCGTCGCACCGATGACCACCTGCAACGGTACGACGACGATGCCTCGCTCCGCCGCCACCTCCGGAGGCAGGCTGGCGGTGGAGTCAGTGACGATCGCGACCTGGCGCGGCGACCCCGCCGACCCTACTGACCCCGCTGGCATGGCCGCAGGCTACCTGGCGCGACCGCCCGCGCCAGGCCGCGGTCGGGACAACTAGGACGGAATCTCGACCTCGTCGCCTCGGCGCTGGAACCCGCTCGGACTGAAGGTGCGTAGGACGCGACCCTTCCTGGTGACCTGGTGCCGGTAGTGGCGGAGGAACTCCCACAGCAACGGAGTCTCCTCCGGGATGTTGTTGTGGGACCGGTAGAGGTTATTGGTCAGCTTGACCATCGGGACGTCACTCGAGCGGTCCTTCCAGGTCCACGTCCGGAACCGGTCCTTCCAACCGCCCCGCCTGCCGGCTCGGGTGTCCACGTCCTCGAGTCCGAGGTCGTTGACGCCCAGGTGGTAGGCCGCCCAGGCGTCCAGGCGGTTGTCGATGTCGTCCCACAGGTCCCCCTCCTGGAAGGCGAGATCCCCGTAGCCGTAGATCAGGTAGGTGGGGATGGGGCGTTTCGCTGAAGGGTAGGTCACCCCGTCGATCTCCACCGTGCCGGCGGGACTCGGCGCCACCGCGAACGACGTGGAGGCGACCGCGGCGAAGTACTCGGGCTTCGCGAGCGCGAAGTTCTGGGTCACCGCACTGCCCGCCGACTGTCCCGTGCTGTAGAAGCGGGTCGGGTCGACGTCGTACTCGCGCAGCATCACCTCGCGCAGCTGGCGGAAGAAGACATCGGAGTCGCGGTGGCTCACGGAGATGGCCGACGCGCTGTACTGCTCGCAGACGGTCACCACGATGCAGCCCTCCCGTTCCGCGACCTTCCACCACTGGGCGGAGTCGAAGAACACCCTGTCGGTCTGGGTGTTGCCCGGCCAGACGAAGACCACGGGTGCCCGGCGACCCCACCGACGGCGCGCGGAGTCAGGCACGTGGACCAGGTACTCGCGTGCGTACCCCGCGACCTCCATCGTGCGCACCTCGACGTCGAGTCGGTCGTAGTCGGCTCGCTGCACCAGCTGGTTGCCGTAGGCGAAGAAGTTCTCGTAGCGCGAGTAGAACGTCAGGAAGGCCACGATCTGCCGCGTGGTCCGGGGGCTCCAGTAGCTGAGCGGGCGGTCCTGGACCGCGACCTGCGAGATCGGTCCCGAGTACGACGTCATCCACCGCTGCGACCCGCGCCGCTGCTCGTGGACGACTCCCAGCACCCCGTCCCGACGACCGTGTGCCTCCGCGTCGTTGGCCCGTCGCCAGTAGCTCACGCTGAACGACGCCGTCCGGCGTGGATTGATGTGCCAGGTCGGAAGCACGACCTCGTCGTGCCGGATGAGGTCGAAACCGTCGGGGAAGACGACGTCGGTGTAGCTGCCCTCGGTCCGCCCGTCGAACTCCAGGGGCCCGATGCCTCCGAGGTAGTCGGCCGGCAGGCCCGTGGAGTCGAGGTAGACCTGGCTGATCACCCGCAACGGGAAGGCGGCCGCCCAGGCCTCGAGCGGACCGGCGCCGGCGCCGTACCCCACCAGGTAGTGCTCACCGAAGATCGAGAAGTAGCTGTTCGCCTGGTAGAAGGCCATGGCCGCGTCGAGGTACCCCCGCTCGGTCACCGCGTCACCCCAGCCCTCGGCCCCGGGCTCCAGCAGGAAGAGTCCCTCTCCGCGGGCATCGGCGACGTCGCGCCACCCGGTCCGGCGCAGGAAGTCGGTGGAGTCGACGCCGTCCGGGACCGCCAGGACGGTGTAGTAGGAGCGGATCGGCGTCTCCGGTGAGATGTAGACCTTGGCGGTCCGTGCCGCGCCCGCAATCGTGAACGCCTTCTCCCAGTAGCCGGTCATCTCGCGCGGCAGCTTGTTGGCCCTGCTGTAGTCGAACGCCGGTGCTGGCCGTCCGTCGAGCGGCTGCGCCGGGCCGAGGGGACGGGAGCGGCGGGCCCGGGCCGCGGCGGCCGGATCGCGGACCAGGCCGGTCCCGGCTAGGGCGGCTCCAGCGGCGGCAGTGCCCCGGATGACGGTACGACGATCGACGTTGGACATGCGTTCTCCCTGTTCGACGGGCATGCGGCAGCGCATGCTGGACAGGCACCAACGCCGGTGAGGTCGGCCTCGATCGCGGCAGCCCAGACTGCCCCAGTAGACCGACGGATCAGGTGCGACGCGGATCGTCGCGCACGTCCCGAGCGTTCGTGCGTGTGATGGCCATCACTGCACCCGAGTCTCGGTGCCGGATCAGCACGGGGTCAACGAGTTGCCAATCGGTTGCCATCGTCCGACGACCGCGATCGATACGCGGGCCGACCGGGGACGGAAGTCGGGTGCTCCGCGGCCGCCGCGCCACTAGGCTGCGCGGACCGCTGACTACCCCGGAGGCCCCGTGCCGATGTCCAGGTCCACCATGGTCTTCCACACCGAGCAGGCCGCTCCGGTCGACGACTCGCGCCCCGAGCTGTCGGACCTCGGGCGCTACGGCCGGATGCTGGTCCGGCGCTTCGTCAGCAAGGCCCGCGCCGCCGAGCAGCCGAGCTTCCGCGGACTCATCGCGGAGCACCTGGCCAGCGACCCGGACGGACTCCCGGTCGTCGAGGAGCACTGGCCGGCGTACGAGCACGTCAACGTGCAGCGCGCAGTGGACGCGTGGCTCGCCGCGCCCGGACGTGAGCACCGGATCATCGGAGTCACCGACTTCCGCCACCGCGGACCGCTCGGGCTGGCCGACCTCCTCGGCCAGTCCCCGATCGAGCAGATGCACGGTCCGCGTCCGGGCAACGTGTCGCGGGCCAGCCAGCCGATCGGACCGGGCGGAGAGACGATCGACTGCGTGCGCGCGGCCGTCTTCCTGGTCGAGCAGGGCGAGGACCGCCTCGCGTTCCTCTATCGCGGCGCCGACCCCGAGAGCGACATGCGCGGGGTCTCCGTCGAGGTCGTCGCGACCCGCCCGGAGCTGGCAGCAGACGTCACCGCGACGATGCGTCGGCTCGCGCTCGAGCTCAACGTCTACCGCGGTCAGGTCGTGTCGTTCGGGCACAGCATGTTCGGCGAGCGGTCCTCGCTGCTGCGCTTCCACGATCGGCCGCACCTGTCGGCCGAGGACCTCATCCTGCCGCCCGACACCTTCGCCGACGTACGCCGACAGGTCGTCGGGGTCGCGCGCAACAGCGAACGGCTCAGGGCAGCCGGGCAACACCTCAAGCGCGGCCTCCTGCTCTACGGCCCGCCAGGCGTCGGCAAGACCCACACCGTGCGCTACCTCGTCGGCGAGCTGGTCGGCACGACCATCGTCGAGCTCACCGGCGAGACGCTGGGGGCGATCCGGGACGCCTGCTCGATCGCGCGGAGCCTGCAACCGTCGATGATCGTCGTCGAGGACGTCGACCTGATCGCCCAGGAGCGGGACCACTACGGCGGCGAGACTCCCCTGCTGTTCACCCTCCTCAATGAGATGGACGGTCTCGCCGAGGACGCCGACGTGGTCTTCCTGCTGACGACCAACCGGGCCGACCTGCTCGAGCCGGCACTCGCGTCGCGGCCCGGCAGGGTGGACCAGGCCGTGCACATCGACCTGCCCGACCGGGATGCCCGGCGTCGGCTGGTCGAGCTCTACTCCGGTCGCCTGGAGGTCGACCTCAGTGGGCTCGACGGCATCCTCGACCGCACCGACGGCGTCACCGCGTCGTTCCTCAAGGAGCTGCTGCGGCGGGCCGCGGTCGTCACCGCCGACCGCGAGGACACCCCCGACGCCGCCGACACGTTGACGGTGACCGCCGAGGACCTCGAGGTCGCCCTCGACGACCTGCTCGACACGCGCAACCAGATGACCCGAGCCGTCCTCGGCTTCCGCGAGGAGTGACCGGGTCAGACGACGACGTTGACGAGCTTGGGCGCGCGCACGATCACCTTGCGCACCTCACGCCCGTCGATGGCGCGTACGACGTCGGCGTGAGTCAGCGCCAGCTGCTCCAGGTCCGCCTCGGAGATGTCCGGGGCGACGTCCAGGCGGGCCTTGACCTTGCCCTGGATCTGGACGACGGCGACCACCGACTCCTCGACCAGCAGGGCGGGGTCGACCTCGGGCCAGCCGGCGCGGGCGACGGTCGGCTGGTGGCCCAGCCGCTCCCACATCTCCTCGGCGGTGTACGGCGCCACCAGCGACAGCAGGATCGCGACCGCCTCGGCGGCCTCGCGCACCGCCGGGTCGTCGGGACCGCAGCCGGAGTCGACGGCCTTGCGGGTCGCGTTCACCAGCTCCATGACCTTGGCGACCATCACGTTGAACCGGTACGCCTCGACCAGCTCGGCGGCGTCGTGCACGGTGCGCGCGGTGATCCGGCGCAGCGCGACGTCGCCACCCTGGGGCGACGTACCGACCGCCGAGGTGACGTCACCGGACAGCCGCCAGGCGCGCTGGATGAAGCGCAGCGAACCGGCCGGGGACATGTCGGCCCAGTCGATGTCGTCCTCCGGCGGACCGGCGAAGACCAGGGTCAGGCGTACGGCGTCGACTCCGAACTCCGCAAGTTGGTCCCCCAGACTGACGCCGTTGCCCAGCGACTTGCTCATCTTCTTGCCGCGGTTGATGACGAAGCCCTGGTTCAGCTGACCGGCGAACGGCTCACCGACCTCCAGCATCCCCATGTCGCGCAGCACCTTGGTGAAGAACCGTGCGTACAGCAGGTGCAGCACGGCGTGCTCCACACCGCCGACGTAGATGTCCGCGGGCATCCAGGCATTGGCCAAGGCCGGGTCGAACGGGCCGTCGGTGTACGTCGGCGAGCAGTAGCGCAGGAAGTACCACGACGAGTCGACGAACGTGTCCATCGTGTCGCTGTCGCGCTTTGCCGGGCCGCCGCACGTGGGGCACTCGACGTTGACCCACTCCTCGGCCGCCGCCAGCGGCGAGACGCCCTTCGGCTTCAGGTCGGCGCCGCGCAGCTCGGGCAGCTCCAGGGGCAGCTGGTCGTACGGGACGGCGACCTCGCCGTCCTTCTCGCAGTGGATGACCGGGATCGGCACGCCCCAGTAGCGCTGACGGCTCAGCAGCCAGTCACGCAGCCGGAAGTTGACGGCTCCCTGACCGGCGCCCTGCCGTTCCAGGAAGTCGATCGTGGCCCGCTTGGCCTCCGCGACGGGCAGGCCGTTGATGTCCAGCAGCGCGTCGACGCCGGCGGCGGGAGAGTTGATGGCCGGCCCCTCTCCGTGGAAGGCCTCGCCGTCGAAGCCCTCAGGGGTCTGCGTGGTCCGGATGATCTCCAGGCCCATGGCCGTGGCGAACTCCCAGTCGCGCTGGTCGCCGCCGGGCACACCCATCACCGCGCCGGTGCCGTAGTCGGCCAGCACGTAGTCGGTCGCCCAGACCGGGATCTGCCTGCCGGTCACCGGGTTGGTCGCCGTGACCCCCAGATCCACGCCGGTCTTCGGGCGGTCTGCGGACAGCCGCTCGATCTCCGTCTCCTTGCGGATCTCCTCGCGGTAGGCCTCGAAGGCGGCCCGCTGCCCGTCGGTGACCAGCTCCGCCGCCAGCGGGGAGTCGACCGCAACGACCAGGAACGTGGTGCCGAAGATCGTGTCCGGACGAGTGGTGTAGACGGTCACCGGCTCGTCGCGGCCCTCGATCGCGAACGAGACGTGCGCACCCTCGGAGCGCCCGATCCAGTTGCGCTGGGCGGCCACGACGCGGGCCGGCCAGGTGGCCTCCAGGTTGTCCAGCTCGTCCAGCAGCTCCTGGGCGTACTCGGTGATCTTGAAGTACCACTGCGTCAGCTCACGCTTGGTGACCTCGTGGCCGCAGCGCTCGCACCTGCCGTCGACGACCTGCTCGTTGGCCAGCACCGTCTGGTCGTTGGGGCACCAGTTGACCGGGCTGTTCTTGCGGTAGGCCAGTCCTCGCTCGCGGAACTTCAGGAAGAGCCACTGCGTCCAGCGGTAGTACTCGGGGTCTGAGGTGTGCAGCCGGCGCGACCAGTCGAAGGAGATGCCGTAGCGCTTGAAGGATTCGTACTGCGTCTCGATGTTGGCGTAGGTGTACGTCGCCGGGTGCTCGTTGTTGCGGATGGCGGCGTTCTCTGCGGGCAGCCCGAAGGAGTCCCACCCCATCGGGTTCAGGACCTCGTAGCCGCGCTGCCACCAGTAGCGCGCGATCACGTCGTGGAGCGCCGTCACCTCGGCGTGGCCCATGTGCAGGTCGCCGCTCGGGTAGGGGAACATCGTCAGCGCGTACTTCTTCTCGCGCGGCGAGTCGTCGTCGGCGCGGAAGGGCTGCAGCTCGTCCCACACCGGCAGCCACTTGTCCTGGGCGGCGCGTACGTCGTACGTCGCCGGCTCGTCGTGCTCGCTCATCGTCGTCTCTCTCGCGTGGTCTCGGATCTGCTCGGGGCACAAAAAAACCCCTCGGGCGTGAGGGGTGGCCGCACTGTGAAGGTGATCAGTGCGGCTGGCTAAGGAGCAGGGTCCTGCGCATGTGCCCAGGGTACCCGAACGTCAGGCCGCGGCGCTGGTCACCATGAGCGGCATCAGCTCGTGGACCCGGGCCGCCATCGTGTCGACGGCGTCGGCCGCGCCCGTCAGGTGCCCGAGCAGGGCCTGCTGGAAGAGTCCGTCGAGCACGCCGTACGCCGCCGCCGGGGTCATCGCCGGCGGCCGGCCGCACAGCTCGGCGTACTTGCTGACGATCCGCCAGATCATGTCCTCCAGCGTCTGGTCGATCATCAGCACCGCCTCGCGGAGCTTCTCCTCGAACATGCTCTGCGTGCGCAGGTCGTACCAGAGCCGGTGCATCGGAGCCTCGTCGCGCAGCGTCTCGACCAGCTTGGCGGCGAACGCGTCCAGCAGCCCCTCCGGGGTGGTCGAGTCGTCGACGACGGAGTCGTAGCGGGTGACGCAGCGCGCCTTGTAGTAGCGCACGCAGTAGATGATCAGCTCGAACTTGTCGGCGAAGTAGTAGTGCACGACGCCGTGGCTGAACTCCGAGTTGTTGGCGATCTCACGCAGGCTGGTGCGGGCGTAGCCGAGCTCGCCGAGGGTCTGCAGGGCGGACTCCGCGAGCTGGTTGCGGCGCTCGTCGTACTTGTCCGACGGGGCGCGCCGCGCCTCCTTGGTGCCTGCCATCAGCCGCCTCCTCGCTCGCTCGACCGCCTGGGTCGGGCGTCACTGTACGCGACCACGGCCGCGCCTCGTCATCGATCTTGACGATTGTCCAGACTCATCTGGACGTTTGTCCAGAAAAGTCTTGACAGTCGTCAAGGGTTACGGCCTACGTTGTGACGACCACCACTTCTGCCCCGAGGAGAACTCCATGACCGCTCTCGATCTCACGGGCCGCACGGCCCTCGTCACCGGAGGCGCGCAGGGCCTCGGCGAAGGCATGGCTCGCGCCCTGGCCGCGGCCGGCGCACGGGTCGTCGTCGCCGACCTCCAGGACGAACTCGGCGCGAAGGTCGCCGACTCGCTGGAGGGTGACGGTCACGGGTTCGTGCACCTCGACGTGACGGACGAGGGCAGCTGGGAGAACGCCGTCACGGCGGCGGCCTCCGACTTCGGCGGGCTGGACGTGCTGGTCAACAACGCCGGCGTCGAGATCAGCAGCCTCATCGTCGACGTGGACCCGAAGGACATCCGCACGATGCTGGAGGTCAACATCCTCGGCACCGCCCTCGGGCTCAAGTGGGGTCTGCGAGCGATGCGGCCCGACGGCGTCGCGGGCAACGGCGGCAGCATCATCAACATCTCATCGGTGGCGGCCACGATCGCCTTCCCGGGCATCCCGATCTACTCGGCCACCAAGTCGGCTGTCGACCGGATGACCCGGGTCGCGGCGATGGAGGCCGGCAAGCTCGGCTACGGCGTACGCGTCAACTGCATCTACCCCGGCCTCGTGCCCACGGCGATGGGCCAGGGGCTCGCCGTCGACATGGCGAAGCTCGGCCTCTTCGCGTCCCCGGAGGAGGCCGTCGGCGCGGTCGTCGAGCTGACCCCGTCGGGACGCCTCGGCGAGGTCGCCGACATGGCGGACGCTGTGGTCTTCCTGGCCTCCGACAGCGCCCGCTTCGTCAACGGCGTCGGCCTCCCGGTCGACGGCGGGATGGGGATGTGACCATGACTGCGAGCTCCCGCCCCGTCGTCGTCTACGGCGCCTCGGGCTACACCGGCCGACTGATCTGCGAGTACCTCCGCGAGTACCACGTCCCCTTCGTCGCCGCCGGCCGTGACGGCGGCAAGATCAAGGCCTCGATGGAGTCCAACGTCGCCGGCATCGAGACCGCCGACTACGAGGTCGTCGAGGTCAGCCACGACGTCGAGTCGCTCACCGACCTCTTCAGCGGCGCCGCGGTCGTACTCAACACCGTCGGGCCCTTCAGCAAGTGGGGGCCCGAGGTCGTGGAGGCCTGCCTCGCCGCCGGCGCGCACTACACGGACACCACGGGCGAGCAGGACTGGCTGATCACCTGCGACGAGCAGTACGGCGCCGACTTCGCCGCCGCCGGTCTCCTGCTGTCGCCGGGCATCGCGCAGATGTACACGACCGGCGAGATCGCGGCCGAGGTCGCGCTCGAGAAGCCCGGCCTGGACACCCTCGACATCGCGGTCTTCTGGGGCGGCAGCCCGACGATCGCCTCCACCCAGACGATCCTCTTCAACGCAGCGCTCTCCGGCGCGCACTACCTGGACCAGAACACCTACGTCCCGTTCGACCCCGAGGACGGTCACACCCAGCTGGTGATCCCCGGCCAGCACGAGCTCGGTCTCGCGCTGCCGTGGGGCGGCACCTCGCACCCGGTCTGGTACCGCCGGGATCCACGCGTCGCCAACGTCAAGGCCTTGGGCGGCGTCTTCAACCGGGCGCTGATGCTGGGTGTGCCCCAGATCGTGGCCGCCGCCATCGAGGCGACCAAGGACATGGAGGCCGACGAGAAGTACGACGCCCTCGCCGCGACCGCGGCCCAGGTGATGAACTCGATGCCGCCCCGCGAGAACCCCCGGGTCAACAAGTCCCTCGACTCGGTGCACGCCTCGGGCCCCCTCGGCCGGGCGCACTGCGTCATCCACGGCAACCAGAACTACAAGCAGACCGGCGCGCTACAGGCGTACGCGGCGTACTCCCTGCTGCAGCAGCCACCGAAGCGCGTCGGCTTCGCGTCGGGCTGCCAGGCCTTCGGGCACCGCGAGCTGCTCGGCGTGCTGCGCAGCTTCGGCCTCGTCTCCGAGCCGGTGCTGACGGTCGAGGGCTGAACGTGAGGCTCGCCGACTACCTCGACAAGGGGGCGTCCCTCGGACCGGACGCGCCCTGCCTGACGACCGACGGCGAGACCTTGTCGTACGCCGAGGTGCAGGATCTCAGCGGTCGGATCGCGGCCGCGCTGGTCGCCCACGGCGTACGCCCGGGCGAGAAGGTCGCCATCTTGTCGGCGAACGACCCGCTGGCCTTCACCTGCGTCTTCGGGATCAGTCGAGCCGCAGCCGTGTGGTGCCCGATCAACCCTCGCAACGAGGCTGCCGAGAACCAGGAGCTGCTCGAGCTCTTCGAGTGCGTCACGTTGTTCTTCCAGGAGCGGTTCGCGCCGCTCGTGCAGCAGATCCGTGGAGACCTCCCCCAGCTTTCCACGCTGGTCTGCATCGATGGCGACGTGCCCGGCGCGCTGTCGTGGGAAGACTTCGTGGCAGGCCACGTCATCGACGTTCCCCCCGTCGATGACGTGGCCATGATCGTCGGCACCGGGGGCACCACCGGCCGGCCCAAGGGGGTGATGCTGACGGGCACCAACCTCGAGACGATGACCGCCATCACCCTGATGAGCTACCCGTTCGAGGGCCGGCCGGTCTACCTCGCGCTCGCACCGCTCACCCACGCGGCGGGCGTGCTGTGCTTCCCGGTGCTGGCGCTCGGCGGCGAGATCGTGGTGATGCGCGCTCCCGACGTCGGACAGTTCCTCGAGCTCGTGGAGCGACATCGCGTCACCCACACGTTCCTGCCGCCCACACTGATCTACATGGTCCTCGCTCACGAAGCGCTCGACACCACGGACCTCTCGTCGCTGCAGTGCTTCTGGTACGGCGCGGCGCCGATGTCGGCAACCCGGCTCGAGGAGGCACTGGTGCGCATCGGGCCGGTCATGGGTCAGCTCTTCGGCCAGACCGAGGCGCCGATGATGATCTCGACGCTGCCGCCGCGCGACCACTTCCGGCCCGACGGCAGCATCGCCCACGAACGGCTGTCATCAGCGGGGCGACCGGCCCCGCTGGTGACGGTCTCCATCATGGGCGACGAGGGCGCCCTGCTCCCCCGCGGCGAACGCGGGGAGATCGTCGTCCGAGGCTCGCTCGTGATGGCGGGCTACCACCGCAACCCGGAGGCGACCGCCGAGGCCTCGGCGTACGGCTGGCACCACACGGGCGACATCGGCTACCTCGACGACGACGGCTTCCTGCACATCGTCGACCGAGCGAAGGACATGGTCATCACCGGCGGCTTCAACGTGTACTCGACCGAGGTCGAGCAGGCGCTGATGGCGCACCCGGACGTGCAGGACTGTGCGGTGATCGGTCTGCCCGACGAGAAGTGGGGCGAGCGCGTCACCGCCGTGCTGCAGCTGCGCCCGGGCGCCAACGTGGAGCCGGCCGAGATCACGGCGTTCGTCAAGGAGCGCATCGGCAGCATCAAGGCGCCCAAGCAGGTGGAGGTCTGGCCAGACCTGCCTCGCTCGAAGGTCGGGAAGGTGCTGAAGTCCGACATCCGGACGTCGCTACAGTCGCCCGCATGACTGACAACCGCACCGTCCCCGATCTGTTCCGGCTCGACGGCAAGGTGGCGATCGTGACGGGGGCGTCGAGCGGCCTCGGCGTCGCGTTCGCCCAGGGGCTCGCCGAGGCCGGCGCCGACCTGGTCCTCGGCGCCCGGCGGGTGGACCGGCTCGCCGACACGGCCAAGCTCGTCGAGGCGGCCGGGCGGCGGGCACTGACCGTCGCGACCGACGTCGCCGACCCCGACTCGTGCAGCAACCTGGTCGCACTCGCCGTGGAGGAGTTCGGCCGGGTCGACGTGCTGGTCAACAACGCCGGCATCGCTACGGCGGTACCGGCGACGCGGGAGGCACCCGACGACTTCCGCACGGTCATCGACGTCAACCTCAACGGCTGCTACTGGATGGCGCAGGCGTGTGGCCGGGTGATGCAACCGGGATCGAGCATCATCAACATCAGCTCGGTCCTCGGCATCACGACCGCGGGACTCCCCCAGGCGGCGTACGCCTCCTCGAAGGCCGGCCTGATCGGGCTCACGCGCGATCTCGCCCAGCAGTGGACCGGCCGCAAGGGCATCCGGGTCAACGCGATCGCGCCCGGGTTCTTCACCTCGGAGATGACCGACCAGTACCCGCCCGGCTACCTCGAGTCACAGCAGCAGCGGATCCCCGCAGGCCGCAAGGGCGACCCGGCCGAGCTCGCGGCCGCCGTACTGTTCCTCGCCTCCGACGCCGGCGGCTACGTCACCGGCCAGACCCTCGCCGTCGACGGCGGCATGACGATCACTTAAGGCTTGTTTCTTTAGTGATTTGATCTAGATTGGAGCTCCGTACCCCAGGAGGCTCCATGTCCGTGACCGACCAGCTGCTCGAGAACAACGAGAAGTACGCCGCCGGCTTCGACGGCCCGCTCCCCCTCCCGCCGGCCAAGCACGTCGCCGTGCTCGCGTGCATGGACGCCCGGATCAACGTGTACGGCGTCCTCGGGCTCGAGGAGGGCGAGGCCCACGTGATCCGCAACGCCGGCGGCGTCGTGACCGATGACGAGATCCGTTCGCTCGCGATCAGTCAGCGGCTGCTCGGCACCCGCGAGGTCGTGCTCATCCACCACACCGACTGCGGGATGCTGACCTTCACCGACGAGGAGTTCAACGCCGCGCTCCAGGAGGACACCGGGCTGCGTCCCACCTGGGCGGCCGAGGCGTTCGACGACCTCGACGCGGACGTCCGCAAGTCGATCGGGAGGATCAAGGACAGCCCGTTCGTCCCCTACACCGACTCGGTGCGCGGCTTCGTCTTCGACGTCGCGAGCGGACGGCTGCGCGAGGTCTCCTGAAGCCGCGCACCGACTGTCAGTGGTGGTGTGACAGCCGTTCGCGGAGACCGAGCGCGTCGCGGATCGTGAAGTAGAGATCCGTCTGGTCGGTCAGCCCGACGATGTTGGCCGCACCGGGCCCGTAGCCGGCGACCCGCAGCTGCGTGCCCGTGTGCTGCTGCGAGGTGCCGGTCGAGGTCGCGTAGTTGATCGCCATCGGCGCCTCGTCGGCAGTGGTGAGCGTGACCGTCTTGCCGGGCGAGTCGCTGCCCACCTCGATGATCTGGCTGGTGTGGGCGTGGTCGGCCGTGACGAAGACCGACGTGTTGCCGTGCTTCTTCGCGTAGGCCAGGGCCACCTGGACGGCCTCGTCGAGGTCGACGGTCTCGCCGAACTGCCCGCATGCGTCCGACGCGTGGTCCTGCTTGTCGATGCTGGCACCCTCCACCTGGAGGAAGAAGCCGTTGCGGTTCTCGAGCAGGTCGATGGCCTTGTCGGTCATCTCGGCGAGGGTCGGCTGGGTGGACGGACGCGCCGGGTTGTCGGTGCACTTCACACCGGGCAGCTTCGAGCCCCCCGCCGTCGCCGCCGGTCCGACCCACCGCACCGGCAGGTTGCCGGGCGCGAAGAGACCGAGGAGGGGCCTGCGCTGGTCGGCTCGGCGGATGCCCGCGAGGCCGGCCTCGTCCGCGACCAGCTGGTAGCCGCGCTCCCGTGCCTGCTGGGTGAGCGTCTTGCCCGCCCAGCTGCCGGCCTTGGCCGTCTGCGCAAACGTCGTGGATCCACCACCGAGCGTCACATCGGGGCGGGTGTCGAGCAGCTGCTCGGTGATCGAGCCCAGCCCGCCGTTCTCCTTGGCCTCGGCCGTGCAGGTCGCCGTCGCCTGGTCGGGGCCGTAGCAGGAGCGCGCCGAGATGTGCGAGACCTGGACCGCCGGGGTGGCGTCCTGGATCTCCGAGGTCGTGACGTCACCGGTCTTGAGCCCGTTGGCCTTGGCCAGCTCGAGCAGGGTGCGCTGCGGGGTGCCGTGGATGTCCACCGAGACCGCGTTGTCGTAGGTCTTCGTGCCGGTCGACCAGGCGGACCCGGTGGCCGCCGAGTCGGGCACGTAGTCGGGCAGGCCGGTCGCCTTCGTCAGGGAGTACGTCGTGTACTGACCGGTCAGCGGCAGCGCGTCGATCCCGGCGAACCGGCCCGCAGCGCCCTTCGCGTAGTTGCGGGCGGAGGTGATCTCCGAGTCGCCCATGCCGTCGCCGATCAGCAGGATGACGTTACGAGCGTGGCCGCCGACGACGGCCTTGCGTACGGCGTTGGTCCGGTCACCGTCGTTGCGGGTGGCGCCGCCTTTGTCGGACAGCGCGTCCGGCGACGTGCCGGCGGAGGCGAGGGTGCCGGTGACAGAGATCGCGAGAGCGGCGAGCCCGGCGACGACGAGCCAGGGCCGAGAGGTGCGTGCATGCATGCCGAGGGGGTCCTTCCGAGTCAGGATGTCGACTCGAGCCGACCAGTCCCAGGTGAACGGCCGACCACGTTGCGGTGACGGCAACATGGCACTGCAACACGGACTCAGGCTCGCGCGCCCGGCGTCTCCTCCGTCCCCGGTGGACGCCGTCGGTCGTGTTCGCCGTCGGGCTCGAGCTGGCGCACTGAGGCGGGATCAGCCGCTCGTGCCCGCGATGTTGACCATCCAGCTGACCCCGAACTTGTCGGTGAGGTCGCCGAACCAGTCGCCCCACGGCGCCTTCTCGAGCGGCACGTTGACGGTGCCTCCTGCGGCCAGTCCGTCGTACCAGCCCCTGAGCGTGTCCACGTCGTCGCCGCTCAGCGCGATCCGGCCGTTCGCGAAGTCGCCCTCCATATGGCTGGGCACATCGGCGCCCATCACCTGCACGGAGTCCGACACCGACAGCGCGGAGTGCATCAGCTGGTCGGACTCGCTGTCAGGCACGCCCATGCCACCCTGGTCGGCGAACGTCATCACCTCGAGCTGGCCGCCGAAGACGGACTGGTAGAATTCCATCGCCTCCCGGGCCTGGCCGCGGAAGTTGAGGTACGGGTTGAGCTGGGTGGTCATGTCACGCTCCCTTGTCGATGGTTCGTCGGTGCTGTGTGGAGTCATTGACCACCCTCGCACCGCGAACTCATCGGCGTAAGGCATCAGCCGGCGTCGGGGACCGCCTGTGCCTTCGCCCACCGGTAGTCCGCCTTGCCGGACGGCGACCGCTGCACCGACGGCACCCGGATGATCGCCTTCGGCACCTTGTAGCGGGCGATGTGCCTCTCGGCCTCGGCGACCAGCTCCTCGTCGGTCGCCTCGGCGCCCTCCTCGAGCTGGACGACGGCCACAGCCTCGCTCCCCCAGCGCTCAGACGGCCGGCCGACCACGATGACGTCGCGTACGGCGGGATGCGCGGCGAGCGCGCGCTCCACCTCCTCGACGAAGATCTTCTCGCCGCCAGAGTTGATCGTGACGCCGTCGCGGCCGAGCAGCACGATCTGCCCTTCGGCGTTGATGATCGCGCGGTCTCCGGGGATCGAGAACCGTACGCCGTCGATGACCGGGAACGTGCGCGCGGTCTTGGCCGCGTCGCCGTGGTAGCCCAACGGCACCCGGCCGCGCTGCGCCAGCCAGCCCTCTCCCTCGCCGGTGTCGATGACACGGGTGAAGAGGTCGTCGACCAGGGCCGTGGCGGCGACCGGGTTGAAGGTGGCCGTGCCCGCCTCCATGCCCTTGAGCGAGAGCGAGCTCATCTGGAGCCCGGTCTCGGAGGCGCCGGCGGCGTCCATCACCAGGATGTGGGGCAGGGTCTCGAGGATCCGGTCCCGGACACCGGGGGTCAGCGGGGCACCGCCGTTGTTGAACGCCGCCAGTCCGGACAGGTCGTAGTCGCCGCGCTCCACCTCCTCGATGAGGGGCAGAGCGACGGCGTCGCCGACGACCGGGATGCTGACGACCCGCTCGCGCGCCGCGACCCGCATCGCGTCGGCCGCGTCCAGGCGACGGACCTCGTCGGGCAGCACGATGGTGCCGCCGCTGGTGATCGTGTGAAACGTCGACCACTGTGCCGCACCGTGCATGAACGGCGGGATCATCAGCAGCTTCATCGAGCCGCCGGCGTTGCGAGCGGCCTCCGCGATGGCGTCGTACGACGCGAACGGCTCGTTCGTCCCGAACGGGGTGCCGCCCATGGAGGTGACGTAGATGTCGTCGTTGCGCCACAGCACGCCCTTGGGCATCCCGGTGGTGCCGCCGGTGTAGAGGATGTAGAGGTCGTCGCCGTCCGGCTCGGGCAGCCCGCTCGCGGGCACCGGCGTCGCGACGGCGGCCTCGTAGTCGATCGCGCCGGGCAGCAGGTCGTGGCCGGACTCGTCCGCCACCTGGATCAGCAGCTCCAGGTCGGGCAGCTGGTCGCGGATAGCGGCGAGAGTCGGCGCGAACTCACTGTGATACACGAGCGCCTTCGTCCGGGCGTCGGTGAGGAGGTAGACCAGCTCTTCCTCGACGTAGCGGTAGTTGACGTTGAACGGCGCGACCCGGGCCCGGAAGGAACCGACCATCGCCTCGATGTACTCGTTGCCGTTGTGGAGGTAGATGCCGAGGTGGTCCTGGCCCGACTCGTGGCCGGCCAGCTCCTCGCGCCCGACGTGAGAGCCCAAGCCGTGCTGGACGAGCAGGGACGCGAACCCGGTGGACCGCGCGTCCATCTCGGCGTACGTCACCCGCCGGTCGCGCCAGACCAGGACCACCTGGTCGGGCACCGCGGCCGCCACGGTGGAGAAGACCGTCGACAGGTTGAATCCGTGGGCATCGGGACCGGGCATCGTTGACCGCCTCGCGCTAGAACGGGTTCTCGTTCGCGCGATGCTAGCGACTCCGCGCCTCCAGCGTCGCGAGGTCGCGCTCAGCGAACCGGCGGTGCTCCCACTCCTCGCTCAGGATGGCGCCGATGCAGCGGCGAACCGGATAGCTCTCCGACGCCGGGTAGCCGGGCTCGAGCACCGGGTCGGTCATCTCGGCCAGACGCTCGTCGGTGAGACCGGCGACCACCGCGCCGACCCGGGCCATCCGGTCGGCGCGCACCGCCAGCACCTCGTCGAGGCTCGGCCGCGCGTCGAGGTCCTGCGGCACCGTCCCCGGCCGGTCGTCCATCTCGGAGTGCGGCAGCCCGAGCGGGTGGTACGGCGTCGGGTCACCGAGCAGCGCGCGCAGCACCCAGGCGTCGGTAGCCATGATCAGGTGGCGCAGGGTCTCGATGAACGACCA
Organism: Nocardioides endophyticus; assembly: GCF_039543845.1. Lineage (NCBI taxonomy): Bacteria > Bacillati > Actinomycetota > Actinomycetes > Propionibacteriales > Nocardioidaceae > Nocardioides > Nocardioides endophyticus. The sequence continues at coordinate 131,600 of NZ_BAABKN010000027.1, forward strand.
CTCCTCGTCGACCCGTTCGTCGAGCAGCTCGGGCGGCAGCCGCCGGGCCCGGTCGACGGTCTCGGCCCAGCGCCGCTCGATGATCGGCCACGCCGTACGAAAGCCGTCGGCATCCTCCGGTCGCATCAAGACGCGCTCCGGGTCGAGCCGGTCCATCTCGGCCCGCACGTACGGCGCGACGTCGACGCCGTTGACGATCAGGCTCCCGAAGTCACCGTCGAGCTCGAGCCGGTCGGCCCACACGCCCCGCAGGAGGGCGCCACTCATGTTCAGGTCGCTGAACCGGCTGTTGCTCAGGTCGACGATCTTGAAGCGGGCGCCGGTCAGGTCACGTTCGATGAACTCCACCATGGCGGCAGCCTGCCACCAGGCACCGACAGTGCGGAACACTCAGCGATGCTGCGTCACCGATGGATGGGACGCGGCAGGCTCGCGTTGGCGACCCGGTTCTCCGAGTCGATCATCCAGGCGAGCTGCTCGAGGCGCTCGATGATCGCGTGCAGGATGTCGGCGGTCGTGGGGTCCTCCGCGTCCACGTCGTCGTGGATGCGTCGAGCGGTGCCCGCGACGGCATACAGGCTCGCGGTGATCAGGTCGACGGCGTCCGCGGTGTTGATCTCACCGGTCGGGAACTCCGGGAGGCTGGACTTCTCCGCGACGGTGGCCGCGCGGCCGTCCGGGGTCACGTAGACGGCGCGCATCCGCTCGGCGACCTGGTCGGAGAACTCTCGAGCCGCGTCGACGACCTCGTCGAGCGCCAGGTGCAGGTCGCGGAAGTTGAGGCCGACGACGTTCCAGTGCGCCTGCTTGCCGACGAGGTGCAGGTCGATCAGGTCGACGGAGAGCTGCTGGAGGTGGGTGGCCAGCTGCTCCGAGGCGGTGAACGGCGGGCGGGCGGCGTGAGTGGTCTGGTCGGAGTGCAGGAGATCGGTCATGGCTCCAGCCAACCACCTATTCTGGATCAATTCCAGAAAGGTGAGGCTAGCCTCAACCCCGATCCGAGGCCGGATACTAGGGGTCGTGCGCGCCAACCATCCCCTCTCCGACCCGCTCGGCTTCGCTCGAGGCGGCGAGGGTGCGATCACCGGCACCGTCGTCTGCGCCGCCGCCATCGCGGCCGGCGCCGGCACCGTGGACACGACCGCTCAGCTCAGCGTGGCCATCGCCGGCACGGTGATCGTCTACTGGATCGCGCACCTGCACGCGATCACGATCGGCAGTGCGATGAACCAGCACCACCACCCGCTCGCCGCCGTCCGGCACGCGTTCTGGGAGGCACTCCCGATCGCCGGAGCGTCCCTGGTGCCGCTCGGCATCCTGTTGATCATGCGGCTCTTCGGCGCCAGCCTGATCGTCGGCGCCTGGACGGCGCTCTACGCGACGATCGCGCTGCTCGCGATCTACAGCTACCAGGCCGGCGCCCGGGGCGGCCTGGGGATGCGTGGCCGGCTCGCCAGCGCCCTCGTCGGCGCCCTCGTCGGTGTGCTGGTCGTCGTGCTCAAGCTGCTCCTGCAGCACTAGAAAGCACGAGAGGCCCGCGCGACGCGCGAGCCTCTCGTGGTGGAGCAGGTGGAGCGATCAGGCGAGGTCGAACCGGTCCGCGTCCATGACCTTCGTCCAGGCGGCGACGAAGTCGCGCACGAACTTCTCCGCGGCGTCGTTGCTCGCGTAGACCTCGGCGAGTGCCCGCAGCTGCGAGTTGGAGCCGAAGATCAGGTCGACGGCGGTCGCCGTCCACTTCAGGTCGCCGCTGGCGGCGTCGCGGATCTCGTACACGTTCTCCGCCGACTCCGAGGCCTTCCACTGCGTGCCCGAGGCCAGCAGGTTGGCGAAGAAGTCGTTGGTGAGCACGCCCGGACGGTCGGTGAGCACCCCGTGCTGCGCACCGTCGACGTTGGTGTCGAGCGCCCGCAGGCCACCCACCAGGACCGTCATCTCCGGTGCCGACAGGCCGAGCATGTACGCGCGGTCGACGAGCAGCGTCTCCGGCTGCAGCTTCTCGCCCGGCCGCACGTAGTTGCGGAACCCGTCGGCGCGGGGCTCGAGCACCTTGAACGAGTCGACGTCCGTCTGCTCCTGCGTGGCGTCGGTGCGGCCCGCGTGGAACGGCACGGTCACGTCGACACCGGCGTCCTTCGCGGCCTTCTCGACCGCGGCAGAGCCCGCGAGCACGATCAGGTCGGCCAGCGAGACCTGGGCGCCACCACCGGCGTTGAACTCACCCCGGATCTCCTCGAGCTTCTCGAGGACCGCGGCGAGCCGCTCGGGCTGGTTGACCGCCCAGCTGCGCTGCGGCTCCAGGCGGATGCGGGCTCCGTTGGCACCACCACGCTTGTCGGTGGACCGGAAGCTCGCAGCCGAGGCCCATGCGGTCGAGACGAGCTGCGACACGGACAGGCCGGACTCCAGCACCTTCGCCTTGAGCGCGGCGACGTCGGCGTCACCGACGAGCTCTCCCTCGACGGCCGGCACCGGGTCCTGCCACAGCTGCGGCTCGGGGACCCACGGACCGAGGAAGCGCGCAACCGGACCCATGTCGCGGTGCAGCAGCTTGTACCAGGCCTTGGCGAAGGCCAGCGCGAACTCGTTGGGGTTCTCCAGGAAGCGGCGCGAGATCTTCTCGTACGCCGGGTCGAACCGCAGCGCGAGGTCGCTCGTCAGCATCGTGGGCTTGCGCTTCGGCGAGTCCGCCGCCGGGCCGGGGATGATGTCCTCGGCGTCCTTGGCGACCCACTGGTGCGCACCCGCGGGGCTCAACGCGTGCTCCCACTCGTACTTGAAGAGCAGCTTGAAGAAGTCGTTGCTCCACCGGGTCGGCGTCGTGGTCCAGGTGACCTCGAGACCCGACGTGATGGCGTCGGCACCCTTGCCGGAGCCGTAGGCGCTCTTCCAGCCGAGGCCCTGCTCCTCGAGCGGGGCACCCTCCGGCTCCGGGCCGACGAGGTCGGCGTCGCCGGCTCCGTGGGTCTTGCCGAAGGTGTGGCCACCGGCGATGAGGGCGACGGTCTCCTCGTCGTTCATGGCCATCCGGGCGAAGGTGTCGCGGATGTCGCGGGCCGAGGCCAGCGGGTCCGGGTTGCCGTTCGGACCCTCGGGGTTGACGTAGATCAGACCCATCTGGACGGCGCCGAGGCTCTCGTGGAGTTCGCGCTCCTCGGCGTACCTCTCGTCGCCCAGCCAGGTGTCCTCCGGGCCCCAGAAGATCTCCTCCGGCTCCCAGACGTCCTCGCGACCGAAGCCGAAGCCGAAGGTCGTGAAGCCCATGTCCTCGAGCGCGACGTTGCCGGCCAGCACGAGGAGGTCGGCCCAGGAGATCTTCTGGCCGTACTTCTGCTTGACCGGCCACAGCAGGCGGCGCGCCTTGTCGAGATTGCCGTTGTCGGGCCAGCTGTTCAGCGGCGCGAACCGCTGCCCGCCGTCGCCGGCGCCGCCGCGGCCGTCGTAGATGCGGTAGGTGCCGGCTGCGTGCCAGCTCAGGCGGATCATCAGGCCGCCGTAGTGACCGAAGTCGGCCGGCCACCAGTCCTGCGAGGTGTTGAGCACCTCGACGAGGTCGCGCCGGAGCTCGGCCAGGTCGAGCTTCTCGAACTCGGCGGCGTAGCTGAAGTCCTCGCCGAGCGGGTTGCCCTTCGACGAGTGGCTGTGCAGTACGGAGAGGTCGAGCTGGTTGGGCCACCAGTCCCGGTTGGTGTGGGGCCGTCCGCCGGTCTTCGGGGTGGGCGCGTCGAGCGCGGGGTTCTCGCTCTCGCTGCCCGAGCCGTCGTGCATCACCGGGCAGCCCCCTTCGGGGTTGGACTTGCTCTCGCTCATGGTCTTTCGCGCTTCCTTCCAACGGGGGTGTTCATTGCTGGGTTCATTGCTGGGTTCACTGCCCGGCTCATTGCCGGGCTGGTGCGATGGCGCAGGAGGGACACCGGCCCCAGTAGATGACCTCGGCCTCGTCGACCACGAAGCCGGAGTCGTCGGAGGCGGTGAGGCACGGCGCGTGGCCGACGGCGCAGTCCACGTCGGCGATCGCCCCGCAGGAGCGGCACACGACGTGGTGATGGTTGTCTTCGACGCGCGACTCGTAGCGCGCGACCGACCCGGTCGGCTGGATCCGGCGTACGAGTCCCGCGGCGGTCAGCGTGTGCAGCGAATCGTAGACGGCCTGATGGGAGACCTCGGGCAGGTCAGCGCGGACGGCGCCGATGATCGACTCGGTGTCGGCGTGCGGGTGGGAGTGGACCGCCCCCAGGACCGCGACCCGGGGCCGCGTCACCCGGAGCCCGGCACCCCGCAGCAGCTGCGGGAAGTCGTCGGCCGGGGTCACGTCGGCAGTCTTGCGCGCTTTCTGGAACGAGTCAAGAAAATGGAATGGTGTGTCCCAGTGCGACCGTCACGGGGCGGTCGCAGCCGCCACGGCCGATTCCTGCGTCTGCCGCCGAGAGCCGTACGTCGTGAGCAGCTCGCCGACCACGAGCGCGACCACGGCAGCGAGGATGACGACGGGCATCTGGCTCGCCGCCGCGTCTCCCAGGAGCAGCACCACGAGGAGCACGCTGGTGATCGGCAGGCCGATCACGGCAACGCCGGCCGCCATCCCGATCGCCAGCGCCGGCACCAGCTCGACGCTCGGGACGAGAGTGAAGGCCAGCACGCCGATCGCCGCACCCAGGAAGATCGCCGGGAACGCCGGACCGCCCCGGAACGCGCCCAGGCACACGGCGTACGCGACACCCTTCAAGACGATGAGCGCGACGAGCGCGCCGGTGGACCAGGAGTCCGGGCTGCTCGCGAGCGTGCCCAGCGTCGCCTGTCCCGAGAGGGCTACCTCGGCCGGGGAGTGATCCGTCAGCACGGCGTACAGAGCCGCACCGCAGCCGGCGACCAGCCCGGCACCGATCGTGCCGGCGAGGACGTGCTCGCCGGCGATGACCGCTACCCGCTTGCCGACGCCGAAGATCACCCACGTCACGACGCTCACCGCAGCGGCCAGCGGGAAGACGAGGACCACGTCACCCACCGACAGGCCGGTCGCCTCCAGGTCGGGGATCGCGAGTGAGCCGATGCCGAACCCGGTCCAGTCACCGAGGCCGGTGAACAGCACGGCGCCGACGCCGCTGGCCACCAGGCAGGGCAGCAGCACCAGCGTCGCCTGACGCCGTGCGAGCCCGACGATCTCGAGGAACAGGATCGCGGCGATCAGCGGGTTCCCGAAGATGGCGGAGATGGCGGCGGCCGATCCCGCACCGGACAGGATCATGGTGGCTTGGGGGTCGTCCGCGAACCTGGTCCACCTGATGGCGAGCAGGGCCAGTCCCCCGCCGAGCGCGATCAGGGGCGCCTCGGGTCCGACCACTGCTCCCAGCGCGAGACCGGCGCCGGCCGCGAGGACGACGCCGGGCACGGCACTCGCCGAGGCCCCGCCTGCGGAGAACCCGTCCGCGGGCACGTGACCGCCGTGGCCGGGCAGGTATCGCACCGCCAGACCGACCAGCACTCCGCCGAGTCCGAGCGCGGCAATCGCCCACCAGGCCGGCGGCTCGGCGTAGCCGAGCTCGTGCGGCAGCGAGTGCCAGAGCAGGTGCTCGAGCTCGTGCACGGCGGCCAGGAAGAGGAACGCCACCAGGGACAGCGGGATCCCCAGCAGTGCAGCGCCTCCGAGCAGCGCGAGGTAGCGGCGGTTGTGCAGGTCCGGACCGGCCACTGCCTCACTGGTCATGCGCTGAGGCTAGTGGTCAGGAGGCGCTCGCTGACGCGTCCTGCGTGCTCGTGGTGTCCGCGGTGTCCGTCGTGCTGGTGGAGCTCCCGGTGATCGAGGCGATCAGGCCGCCGCGGACGGGGAGGATGACCTCGCCCACCAGACCCGGGCCGACGGTGCCGGTGACCCGACCCTCCTGGCCGACGACGCCGCCGTCCTCGCGGTCGACCGACGAACGGCGTGCCATGGTGCCTCCGAGTCTGCAGCGAACGCCCGACCGGCATCCTGTGACGGGGATTCAACCAGTGGAACGGACGCCGCGCATCCCGATCCGTCGAACCGCCGGTCCGGCCGGTAAGTTCGCGGCGTGTCCGACAACCGCCCACGCCGTACCTTCGCGGTGATCAGCCACCCCGACGCCGGCAAGTCCACGCTCACCGAGGCCCTCGCCCTGCACGCCCGGGTGATCACCGAGGCGGGCGCCGTCCACGGCAAGGGCGGACGCCGCGCGACGGTGTCGGACTGGATGGACATGGAGAAGGCGCGCGGCATCTCGATCACGTCGGCGGCCCTCCAGTTCGTCTACCGCGACCACGTCGTCAACCTGGTCGACACCCCCGGTCACAGCGACTTCTCCGAGGACACCTACCGCGTGCTGTCCGCGGTCGACTCCGCCGTGATGCTGGTCGACGCCGGCAAGGGGCTCGAGCCGCAGACGCTCAAGCTCTTCAAGGTCTGCGCGCTTCGGGGAATCCCGGTGATCACGGTGATCAACAAGTGGGACCGGCCTGGCCTGGCCGCGCTCGAGCTGATGGACCTGATCGAGCAGCAGATCAAGCTGCGCCCCACTCCTTTGACCTGGCCGGTCGGTGAGGCCGGCGACTTCCGCGGCGTGCTGGACCGTCGTACGGGCGAGTTCGTGAAGTACACCCGGACCGCGGGCGGCGCGACCCGCGCCCCCGAGGTGCGGATGCCGGCCTCCGACGTCGACGAGATCGATGCGGCTGTCTGGCACGACGCGGTCGAGGAGCACCAGCTGCTGTCGGCCGACGACGCCGACCACGACCAGGAGGGCTTCCTGGCCTGGCGTACGACGCCCGTCATGTTCGCCTCCGCGCTGCAGAACTTCGGCGTCGCCCAGCTCCTCGACCTGCTCCTCGACCTGGCCCCGGCGCCGCACGCGACCGAGGGCGTGGACGGCTCGGTGCGCGAGGTCGAGGACCCGTTCAGCGCGTTCGTCTTCAAGGTGCAGTCCGGCATGAACGCCGCCCACCGCGACCGGGTCGCCTACGCGCGGGTGGTGTCCGGCGAGTTCGACCGCGGCATGATCGTGACCCATGCCTCGACCGGCCGGCCGTTCGCGACCAAGTACGCGCAGGCCGTCTTCGGTCGGGAGCTGTCCTCGATCGAGCACGCCTATCCGGGCGACATCATCGGCCTGGTCAACGCCCAGGCTCTGCGCGTCGGCGACACGATGTACGTCGGCGACAAGATCGAGTTCCCGCCGGTGCCGAGCTTCGCCCCTGAGCACTTCCAGACCGCCACCGCCGCGGACATCGGGCGCTACAAGCAGTTCCGGCGCGGCATCGACCAGCTCGACCAGGAGGGTGTCGTCCAGGTGCTCCGCTCCGACCTGCGCGGCGACCAGAGCCCGGTGCTCGCCGCGGTCGGGCCGATGCAGTTCGAGGTCGTCCAGGAGCGGATGACCAACGAGTTCAACTCCCCCATCCGGCTCTCGCGGCTCGACTACCAGGTGGCCCGTCGTACCGACGCCGCCGGAGCGACCGCGCTCGCGGGCAAGCGCGGCGTGGAGGTCCTGCAGCGCTCGGACGGCACCTACCTCGCGCTCTTCGTCGACCAGTGGCGCGCCGGCACGACGGCCCGCGACAACCCCGACGTGATGCTCGAGGCGCTGCCTGCCGGCGGCGGCTGAACCCCGCAGATCAACTTCGATTTTCAATCGATAGGGTCGCGACCCATGGTGGTGCGCGCGGAGCAGTTGAGACGGGGCGTCCGTTTCGCCGCAGACCTGTACGGCGGCAAGGCGCGCGGGCTGCTCGACGTCCACGTGCGCCGCAACGACTTCGCCCGGCTGCGCTCCGTCGTCGACCCCTACCCGGTCTACGAGCAGATCCGGACAGCCGGTTCGTTCGTCGTGACGCCGACCGGGCACCTCGCGTCGGCCGACCATGCCATCTGCGACGAGGTCCTGCGCAGCCGCAGGTTCGGAGTCGCGCCGGAGAGCTCGGCACCGGTGGACCAGGCCTTCGACCGCTCGTTCCTGACCCGCAACCCGCCCGACCACACCCGGCTGCGGCGACTGGCGGCCCCTGCGTTCGCCCCCAGCCGGCTGGCCGACTTCCGCGTCATGGTCGAGACGACCGTGACCCGCCTGCTCGACGACGTCGCTGCTGCCGGGACGTTCGACCTGGTCCCGAGCCTGACGTCGCCGTTGCCGGTCGCAGTCATCAACGAGCTGCTCGGCCTCCCAGAACGCGAGGGGACCACGCTGGCGGCGTACGGCGCGGTCCTCGGCGACGCCGCGCCGGGGTTCCGCTCCCTGCGGCACGCGCAGCAGGTGATGGTGGCCGCCGACAAGCTGACCCGGCTGCTCGACCAGATCATCGACGAGCGCCGCAGGGAGCCCCGTGACGACCTGATCAGCGCCCTCGTCGCCGCCGAGGGCGACGGCGACGCACCGATCCGCGCGGACGAGCTGGTGCCACTGTGCCGGATGCTGCTCATCGCCGGGTTCGAGACCACGGTCGGCCTGATCGGCAACGCCGTCGACACCCTCCTCGACCACCCCGACCAGTGGGCGCTGCTGGTGGCGGATCCCGAGCTCGCCGGGGCCGTGGTCCAGGAGACCCTGCGGTTCGACCCGCCCGTGCAGCGCACCGGCCGGGTGTCCTTCGACGAGACCGAGGTCGCCGGCCGGCCGATCGCCGCCGGCCAGTGGGTCAACGTGCTCATCGGCGGCGCCAACCGGGACCCCGCCGTCTTCCGCGATCCCGCAGCCTTCGACATCACCCGCACCGACGCGGGCGAGCACCTCGCGTTCTCCAGCGGCATCCACCACTGCATCGGCCGCCCGCTCGCCGAGCTCGAGGCGACCATCACGCTGCGGGTCCTCGCCGAGCGGATGCCGAGCCTGCGCCGAGCGGGGCGTGTACGACGCGGCAACGCGACCCTCGTCCGGATGCCGCTGAGCCTGCCGGTCCGCGCCCACTGATCCTCAATGTTCGGTACCCGGCCCCGCGTTTCGCCGCTGTGGCTGCCCGACCGGCCAAGGTCGTACCCGAGAGCCAGCCGCCGACCGGGAGAACGCATGAGTGTCATCGAGCTCGTCGACCAGTCGGCGGCGACCGCCCTCGAACACGCATCGGCCCTGGAGGCGCACCTGCGAACGGCGGGAGACGCGGCCGATCCGGCCATGCTCGAGTGCCGGGAGGAGATGCACCAGCTCGTTGCCGACATCGTCTCGCTTCGCAATGCGGCCGAACTGCTCAAGCGGGAGCTCGCGAACGCGAGCTGACCAATCGTGGTGCGAGCACGCGAGTAGTCGTCGAGGCGAATGCGGGGAGCGCTCCTGGGCTACCAGGAAGACGTGGACGCAGAAGGAGGAGCCGAGCGGCCATCGGCGGCGCCCGGCCTGCTCTTCGGCATCGGCCTGGGCGGTTTCGTCGACGGGATCGTGCTGCACCAGATCCTGCAGTGGCACCACATGGTCAGCGACGTCGAAGGAGCACCGACGACGACGGTCGGCGGCCTCGAGGTCAACACGATGGCTGACGGGTTCTTCCACGTCGGGACGTTCCTCGTCGTCCTCGGCGCCTCCATCGTCACCATCGCGCTCTGGCGGCAGGGACGGATCGCACCGAGCTGGTCCTTCCACGTGGGCGGCATGCTGGCCGGCTGGGGCCTCTTCAACCTGGTGGAGGGCCTGGTCGACCATCAGCTGCTCGGCGTCCACCACGTCCGTGACGACCTGGGAGGTCCGCTGTCCTGGGAACTCGGCTTCCTCGGCGTCTCCCTGCTCCTCATCGCGGCCGGCTGGGTCCTGATTCGACGCGGCCGGACCTGAGCCGATGGACCACGTGGCGGCTCGTTGACCAGCGCCACGGCGCCGAGCGGCACGGTGAGCCAGGTGCCGTGCGTCCTACTACCTCGGGCGGGTGCCGCGCGCTTGGGAACGTGCGTGTCCGCCACCAGCACGATCTCCGTCGTCATGACATCAATCAACAGAGGAGTCCGCCGCAGACAACGCGGGAAACAAATGAGACCGGGCTGGCGCTGATCCCCTGAATTCGGGTTCAACGCCAGCCCGGGCCTGCTTCTTCGGTGGAGCTGAGGGGATTCGAACCCCTGACCCCCTGAACCGAAAGGCATATCCACAACATCTCGGAAGATCTCGACCGAACACCCGCCGACATCGCTCTCACCTGGGCCAACGCCCTGGATCACGAGCACTGACATCGCCCACGTTACCTGACCTGTTGGCACCCGCTCGGCTCACTTCGGGCGATCTCGACACCAGAAGTGCCGCCTTTCCGCCGCTTTCAGATCGACAGTTGCGGACGGCCGCTTTGTCGGAGCAACGCAACGCCACGAAGACTACGGACTTGCCACCGGCACGCCAGGCAGCCTGCCTGCCGGGCCCGCGGCACGTTGCAGGGCCAGCGGAGCAGGAATTCGAACCTGCGACCTCTGGACAAGATCGGAGGCCCTCACCGGGCTACCTCAGACTGCGGATTCCCCTGGAAAACCTCGGTTTGCTGAGGAGGTTCCCCATCGGACGCCTTCAACTCTATCGGAACGTCTCGGGTCACTTGCCGGTCGTTTCTGATGACATTTCGATGACCTGTCAGATCCCTTACCCGACCCAGTGGCGAGGGAGATCGAGTGAGGCCATCGCAACCATCGGCAAGGACCCTCATCCTCCAGGCCTGGGCACCCCGAACGCGCCCGCCATGACTACCGCGCTCGTGCCATCGCCCGCGTCCCGGAAGAAGAAGCCGTTCCTACTCCCTCCGCCCACGCGATGGCGGGAACGCCTGCTGCTCCACCATGACCCCGTACCTCGAAACCATCGACAGCGTCGACGCTCTCGACGACCTAGCCTCCCTGCTGTACACCTCTGACACCTACGCGCTGTTGTTACTTGCTGGAGCAGTTCAGGACTTGGCAGTCGACGCGGACGAGCTCACCCTCCGCTCGCTTGAGAACGATGGGAAACCGTCGCGAACGAGCCTGGAAGATCTCGCGACCTTCATCCCTTTTCAAGTCGTGCTCATTACCCTGTCAGACATGATCTAGGACCCGACCGGTGCCACCACTCTGAGGTTGCAGATATGCCCACGATGCGCCGCTAAGGGGCAACGTCCGCTCCAAGGCGTCATCCAAGTTCTGGGAGTCCCTCTACTCCATGTGCACCAGTTCGAGCGCAATCCCGTCCGGGTCACGAAACGTGAGCTGATGGCCATTGGGCGGCATGACCACGACAGGAGTGAGGCGGTCCCCGCGGCTTCGCAGGATGGCTTCCACCGACGCTAGATCACTCAATTCCGCCACAGCGAAGGAAAGATGGTCCAATCCTGGGCGGCGCTCATCGAAGGCTGATGGCTCCGGCACGTCGTGCTGACGGAGGACAATCGCCAAGTCCCCGGGAAGAAGTCCATACGCGAACGTCGTTGATTCGCTTCGCCCAACTGCTTGCTTCGACCAGCCGAGGACCTCGGAATACCAGCGCTCACTCCGGCCGAGATCAGAGACAGTGATGCTGATGTGCGATATGGCTGTAGTGGGCATGACCAAGGGTATACGGGGGCTGTGCCCTCGTTGAGACCTTTGGCCGAGTCAAACCTGCGCGGCACCGGCGTTCCCTTCCGATCCTGCACTCGGCGACACTCGACGCCATCCAACTTCGCCATGAACACGCTGAGCCGCGACTTCCGCCTCCGAGGTACAGAAGTAGCGGCAAAGCCAAGCGTTTTAAGGTCGAACCGGATGTAGCCGACTTCGACGGATCGACCTGAAAGCGCTCGCCCAGCGAGGGGAGCTCGATCCGGCCCATCGTGGCGTCGTCTGGACGCTGCCCGTATTGAGCTGGATGGCGGCTTCTTCGGCCTGCCCGACCGCTGTCGTCGAGTACGTTCGCCGTCGCTAGGGTCGGATCAGCGGATCGAGGCGTCCGTGGCTCGCACAACATCAGCAAGCCAGACGACCTGCCCGCCGAACCCTGCGACCGCCGCCGGGCGGACCCACCGGTACGTGCTGTGCTCCCAGTTGAGCTCGAGCCGCCGCCGCTGCGTGCGAGCACTGAAAGTGTGGACCTGCCAAGGCGGACCGCTCAATGCAGGGAGTTCCAAGACTGGGCCAGCCACAAGGTCGTCCAGCTCTCGCAAGCCGAGGCCTGTCTCCTCGTGCACCTCGGTGACAGCCTTCTCCAGGGGCTGATGACCCAATTCGACGAAGCCGGTGATGCAGTGCCACAGTCCGCCGTCGTGGCCGACTTCTGGGCTCCGCTTGAAGAGTCCAATCCGGCCACGCCAGGTAAGAACCACTGCGACCACTGTGCGCTCAAGCATCCCGGGGTACGCGGGTATGGACGAGGCCTCAGAGACCAACGGCGTCCCAGCAACGTCCACCATTGCCTCCCGGTTCTCAGGACAGATAATCTAACATTGTCCGATTAAGACTCTGTCGCGCAACCCCGGATGGGAACGAAAGCCGCGAGACTCTGTCGATCGACGTCAGGAGCGCATCGCGAGCAGACTCGCCTCAAGGTACGGACCGACCGCTCGACCCGCAGTATCGAACCCCGCTCCCGCCCCTGAACCGGCGCGTCGACGATGCTCGATGCCCGCCGCGATGACCGCGATCTTGTAGTTGGCCAGGGCGAGGTGGAGATCGAGGTCGACGAGAGGAACGCCGCCGGCCGACTCGTACGCGGCTGCCAGCCCTTCAGGATCGGGCAGGTGAGAACTGGTCCAGGCGCTGCTCTCGCCGACGATCCAGTCGAAGGCCGGGTTCCGGTAGGCCAGCATGGTCGCCACGTCGGCGACCGGGTCGCCGATCGTGCACAGCTCCCAGTCGACGATGGCCGCTACACGCGGTGACCCCGAGGCCCCCAGATCGAGGATCGTGTTGTCGATCCGGTAGTCGCCGTGGACGATGCCGGTCGATCTCTGCTCGGGAAGGAGCTCAGCCAGACGCTCGCTGACGACCGATGCCAGGTCGTCGAACGAACCGTCGCTGACCAGGCTCCACTGCCCCGACCACCGCTTCAGCTGGCGCTCGGCGTAGGCGTCCGGCCGACCGAACCGCTCGAGCCCGACAGCCACGTGGTCGACCGCATGGAGGGTGGCGAGCGCCCCGACGAGCTCCCGGACGACGGCGTCGAGGATCGATTCGTCGAGCGCGGTCAGATCCGCACCCGATTGCAGGGTCCGGCCAGGGACGTACTCCGCAACCGCGAACGGCCCACCCAGCACGGCCTCGTCCTCGCAGACCGCCACGGCCCGGGCGACCGGTACGTCGGTGGTACCGAGTGCCGTGGTCACCCGGAACTCTCGTGCCACATCGTGGGCCGACGGCGTGCGTCCGGTGCGCGGCGGCGTACGCAGGACCCACTCTCGGGTGCCGTCACCCAATCGGAAGGTGAGGTTGGAGCGACCGCCGGCGATCAGCGCGGAGGTCAGCGGCCCTGCCGGGGTGACGCCAACGGCGGACATCACGGCAGCAACGCCGGCGAGCTCGGGCGCGGTCAGGCTCACATCCGGGGGCGCTTCGGTGGTCAGACGGCGGGTCACGGGATTCTCCTCGATGCTCGGATGCTTCTCAGGGTCGGCAGGTGGGTGGGGGCGCAGCTCAGCGACCCAGCAGACCGAGGCCGGCATCGACGATCGAGACCACGTCGATGCCGTGCAGGGCGTAGGCGTCGGGTACGTCCGAGGACTGCCCGAACTCGGTGACGCCGAGGCACCGTATCCGGTCGCCCCGAGCGCCTGCGAGGAACGACAACGTGTGCGGGTGTCCGTCGTGGACGGTGACGATCGGTGTCGGATGGGCGGCCGGGAAGAGGGCATCGAGCACGTCGCTGCGGTGCTTACCGTGTCCGCGCTCCTGGAACGACCGGAAGACGAGATCCGGACTGGTGAGGCAGACGACGCCGGCGATGACGCCCTGGCGCTCCAGCGCCTCGGCGGCACGGACGACCTCGGGCATGATGGCGCCGACACCCACCAGGGTGACCTGCTCGGTGGCCGGGTCATGGTCGGTCAGCCGGTAGCCGCCGGACACCGCCTGCCGGCGCCGCCGTTCCAGCAGGTCGGGATCCTCGGGCAACCTGGCCAGGGCCGGGTCGACGGGGCGCGTGGAGAGCCGGAAGTACGCCGATGTGCCGCCCTCGAGCCCGACCTGGGACATGGCCCGGAGGAAGCACCACTCGAGGTCCTGCGCGAAGGCCGGTTCCCACGAGACACAGCCCGGCTGCTCAAGACCGATCGACGGCGTGCTGATCGACTGGTGCGCTCCTCCCTCGGGAGCGAGGGTGACCCCGGAGGGCGTCCCGACCAGGATCGACTGACCACCGGCGTAGATCCCGTACGACCAGGGCTCGAGGGCGCGCGAGACGAACGGGTCGTAGAGCGTGGCGATCGGGATCAGGCGCTCGCCCCAGCGGCTCCAGGTCGCACCCAGCTCGCCGAGCAGGCCGACCAGGTTGACCTCGGCGATGCCGAGCTCCATGTGCTGCCCGGTCGCGACCTCCGCCCAGCGGAGGACTCGCTCGGCATCGTCATCGAACCAGTCCCGCCGCGAGCGCACCGACCAGACCCCGGTCTTGTTGATCCACCCTCCGAGATTGGTCGAGGACGCCACGTCGGGGCTGCACGTGACCACCCGCGCCGCAGCGTCGGGGGCGTCACGGACGAGGTCGGCGAGGAGTCGGCCGAGCGTTGCCTGGGTCGAGGCGGGCTTGCGGTGGGGGTGCCCCAGGGAGGTCGGCACCTTGAGCGGAGGGGTCTCGCTGGCCGTCGTACGACGCAGTCGGGTCCCTCGCTCGCGACAGAGGCTCGCGGCGGGGGTTCCGGAGGCGAGTGGTTGCCACGGGTCGTCCAGGTCAGTCCCGCAGTCGACCGCGAGCGCCCGCACCTGGGCCTCGGTGAGCAGCGCAGAGTGGTTGTTGGGGTGGCCCTCCGTGGGCAGGCCCCGGCCCTTGATCGTGTAGGCGAAGACCACCGTCGGACGGTGCTCGTCGACGGTGGCGAACGTGTCGACGAGCAGGCCGAGGTCGTGTCCACCGAGGTCACGGACGGCATCCGCCAGGGCGCGCTGGTCGATCCCGGAGACGAGGCCGCGCAGAGCATCGCTACCGTCCTCCCCGACCACCCGGGCGGCGACCTCGTCCACACCGGCCCGGAGCAGCCTCTGGTACTCCTCGTTGGGCATCTCCTCCATGCGGGTGCGCAGCTCGGCACCGCCCGGGAGCTCGAAGAGCGCCGAGATGGCCCGACCCCACTTGAGGGTCACGACCTGCCAGCCCGCCGCCTCGAACATGCCCTGGAGACGCGAGATCTGGATGTCCGGCACCACCCGGTCCAAGGATTGCCGGTTGAGGTCCACCACCCAGAGCAGCTCACCCAGCGATGCGACGGACGGGTCGGCCACCGCCTCCCAGATCGCCCCTTCGTCAAGCTCGGCATCGCCCAGCAGGGACACGAAACGTCCGGCAGGCGGAGCGTCCGGGAAGTGGGAACGCACGTAGCGGTGGGCCATCGCCGCCCAGAGCGCGGCGGTCGCACCGATCCCGACCGAGCCGGTCGAGAAGTCCACCGTGTCCGGGTCCTTGAGGCGGGACGGATAGGACTGGAGACCGCCCTTGGCGCGCAGGGTCGGGAGGTACGCCGGATCGAGGTCGCCGAGCAGGTAGTTGATGGCGTGCAGCACCGGCGACGCGTGCGGCTTGACCGACACCCGGTCGAGCTCCGTGAGCTCCTGGAACCACAGCGCCACCATGATCTCGACCATCGAGGCCGATGACGCCTGGTGGCCGCCGACCTTCACACCGGTCTCATTGGGTCGTCCGCGGTTGGCCGCGTCGACGATAGCCGTGGCCAGCCACCTCACTCGCTGGGCGATCTCGCGGAGCACCTCGGTCTGGTCGGCACCGAGTCTCTCGGTCGCGCCGGGGGCGTGCACGGTCTCGGTCATGCGGATCCCTCTCTCGGTTCGTCGACCACGGCGCGCACGTCGAGGGGCTCGAACGGCTCGCCGGCGGCGTACACATCGTTGAAGAGCTCGACCGCCTCGGGCCGCAGGGTCGTCGCCAGGGCGGGCCAGGCCCGGGCGTCCCCGTGCCGGACCCAGGCACGGACCTCGACGTCGAGTAGCGGCACCCGCTTGTCGAGGGTCGGGTACGACGCCGGGTCGGCGACCGACAGGACGGCCGTGCCAGCCGTGAGCTCGAGCCACGGCTGCGCGAACATCACGAAGAGCATCCCGTGGTGGGCGGAGAATCGGACGTCGCCGCCGAAGCGCAAGGTGCCCAGGCCGGTACCCGCGTCGTACTCCGCGGCGGACACGAGCGGGAAGTAGAAGCCGTTCGCCGGGGTCGTCACAGCACCGTCGGCGACCGACGACTGCAGGTCCGGCATCCGGGCGAGGTAGGACAGGAACGATGCCTTGATGCCCCAGATCAGACCGGTGGCGGCTCCACCGGTCCCCTGAGTCACGCGCCCGCCGCCTGCCGTCGGGCCACCCGCTGGGCGATCGACATCTTGTGCACCTCAGTGGCTCCGTCGTAGATCCGGAATGCCCGGATGTCAGCGTAGAGCCTCCCGAGCACCAGCTCCTCCGAGGTGCCCAGGCCGCCAGCCAGCTGGACCGAGCGGTCGACCACGCGGGCCGTCGCCTCGGAGACGAACACCTTGGCTCGCGACGACTCCTCGCCACCCTTGATCCCCTGGGCCAGCTGCCAGGACGTCTGCCACAGCAAGGCACGTGCAGCGGCGAGGTCGATCTCGTTGTCCGCGATCATCGCCTGCGCTTGCCCCTGCGCGGCGAGGGTCGAGCCGAACATCTCGCGGCTGACGGCCCGCGCAGTCGCGATGTCATGCGCGCGACGGGCGACGCCGAGCCACCGCATGCAGTGGGTCAGACGTGCAGGTGCCAACCGGACCTGCGCGTAACGGAATCCCAGGCCGGGCTCCCCGAGGACGAAGTCGTCACCGACCTCGACATCGATCTCGACGGTGCAGTGACCGCCCACCGTGGTGGTGTCGATCGTGCGGTGGTGGCCGGTCACGGCGAAGCCGGGCGTGCTGGTCGGCACCAGGAACATGGTGGCCCCCTCGTCGCCGTCCGCACCGCCGCCTCCTGAGGCCATCACGATCGCGACTGCCGCCCCGTCCGCACCGGTGATGAGGTGCTTGGTGCCGGTGACCCGCCACCCCTTCGGCGTACGCCGGGCATGCGTGCGCAGCGCTGACGGGTCAGATCCGGCACCGGGGGCGGGCTCGGTCATGGCGAAGCAGCTGCGGATCTCGCCGGCGACGAGCGGGACCAGGAACGCGTCGCGCTGCCGGTCGTCGGCGATCTCGCTGAGCATGTGGATGTTGCCCTCGTCGGGGGCGGCGCAGTTCAGGGCCAGCGGGCCGAGCAGGCTGTAGCCCGCCTCCTCCAGCAGGACAGCGGTCTCGTCGAAGGCGAAGCCGCCGCCCCCGAGCTCCGCCCTGGCCTGCGGCGCCCACCAGCCGGCGGCACGTCCAGCTGCCTGCAGATCGCGACGAAGCTCGTCGGTGACGCCGCGCTCGAAGGCGTCCTGCTCGCGCGGGATCACCGTGTCTCGGATGAAGGCGGCGATGCCGGCCTGCCACTCGAGGACACGCGGGGTGAGGGTGAAGTCGAAGCTCACGGGGTGCTCCAGGTGTCGTTGCCGTCGATCAGGGCCTGCAGGTCGCCTGGCCCCCGGGTCACCGTGTCAGACTCGACCTGCGCGCGCGCCTGGTCGTCGTATGTCGGGCGGACGACCTGGCGGAAGACTCCGATGGGGACCTGCGTCTGGGTGCCATCGTCCATCCGCGACAACGCGAACTGCCGCGACGGGTTGACGTCGCCCGGGTCGTGGGCCCAGGTCTGCTCGTCGACGGTGACCTCGAGGCCGGGCTCGAGCCGGACCAGCCGGTGGGCGGCCTCCGGTCCCCGCAGTGCCTCGAAGGCGCCGTCGTTGAAGATCGGGCAGTTCTGGTAGATCTCGACGAGCGACGTCCCTCGGTGAGCCGCGGCGGCCGACAGCACGGCCGTGAGGTGCTTGCGATCCGAGTCGATGGTGCGCGCCACGAAGGTCGCCTCCGCTCCCAGCGCCAACGACACCGGGTTGAAGGGATGGTCCACGGACCCCATCGGGGTGGACTTGGTGACCTTGCCGGCCTCGGAGGTCGGCGAGTACTGACCCTTGGTGAGCCCGTAGATCCGGTTATTGAACAGCAGGATCGTCATGTTCACGTTGCGGCGCAAGGCGTGGATGAGGTGGTTGCCACCGATCGACAAGGCGTCGCCGTCGCCGGTCACCACCCACACGCTGAGGTCGGGTCTCGCCGTGGCCAGCCCGGTGGCGATCGCGGGCGCCCTGCCGTGGATGGAGTGCAGCCCGTAGGTGTCCAGGTAGTAGGGGAACCGGCTCGAGCAGCCGATGCCGCTCACGAAGGTGATGTTCTCGCGCCGCAGGCCGAGGTCGGGCAGGAAGCCCTGGACGGCCTTCAGGACGGCGTAGTCCCCGCACCCGGGGCACCAGCGCACCTCCTGGTCGGACGTGAAGTCCTTGCCCGTCTGGACGACGTCCGTGCTCGGCACCAGCGCGGTGCCGAGCACCGGGGCGGGCAGGTCGACGGTGGTCATCGGGTCTCCTGGTCGGTCTGGTCGAGCGCGTCGAGGTGGGTCAGGAACTCGGTCTCGAGCTGCTCGGCACCGAATGGCATCCCGCGGACAGTGGTGAGCCGACGCACGTCGACCAGGTAGCGGTCGCGCAGCAGGGTGGCCAGCTGGCCCAAATTCATCTCGGGGCACACGACCCGGTCGTAGCGCGCCAGGATCTGCCCCAGGTTGGCCGGGAACGGGTTGACGTGACGGAGGTGGACCTGCGCCACGTGCTGACCGCGGCGACGAACCCGTCGTACGCCCGCCCCGATCGGCCCGTACGTCGAGCCCCAGCCGATCACCAGCAGCCGAGCGCTTCCCGACGGGTCGTCCACGACGAGGTCGGGGATGGTGGCAGCGATCCCGTCAACCTTGGCCTGGCGGGTGCGGACCATCAGGTCGTGGTTGTCGGGGTCGTAGGAGATGTCGCCCGTCAGGTTCTGCTTCTCGATCCCGCCGATGCGGTGCTCGAGGCCAGCGATGCCGGGCGGCGCCCACGGACGTGCGAGTGTCTGCGCGTCGCGGGCGTAGGGAAGGAACGGCTCGCCTGACTCCGGGGCGGTAGCGAACGACGGGTCGATCCGGGGCAGTTCGGCCACATCCGGCAGCCGCCACGGCTCCGAGCCGTTTGCCAGGTAGCCGTCGGACAGCAACATCACGGGCGTGCGGTAGGTGACCGCGATCCGGCAGGCCTCCACAGCGGCGTCGAAGCAGTCACCCGGGGACTGCGGGGCGACGACCGGGATCGGGGCCTCTCCGTTGCGGCCGTACATGGCCTGCAACAGGTCGGACTGCTCCGTCTTGGTCGGCAGCCCGGTCGACGGACCACCGCGTTGCACGTCGACGACGACCAGTGGGATCTCGAGCATGACCGCGAGCCCGATGGTCTCCGCCTTGAGCGCGACCCCCGGGCCCGAGGTGGTCGTCACGCCGAGATGACCGCCGTACGACGCTCCCAGGGCTGCACCGACGCCAGAGATCTCGTCCTCGGCCTGGAAGGTCGTGACGCCGAAGTTCTTGTGCTTCGAGAGCTCGTGGAGGATGTCGGAGGCAGGCGTGATCGGGTAGGCCCCGAGAAAGAGCGGCAACCCCGACAGCTGCCCGGCAGCGACCAGGCCGTAGGACAGTGCGGTGTTTCCGGTGATGTTGCGGTAGCGACCGGCAGCCACGACAGCCGGCTTCACCGTGTAGGAGACCGCGAACGACTCGGTCGTCTCGCCGAAGTTCCAGCCGGCGCGCAGTGCGGTGATGTTCGCGTCACGGATGTCCGGCTTCCTCGAGAACTTCGCATCGAGGTAGCGCACCGTGCCGTCGACGTCGCGGCCGTAGAGCCACGAGACCAGTCCAAGCGCGAACATGTTCTTCGCGCGGACGGCATCCTTGCGCGAGAGCCCGAACTCCGCGACCGCTGCCACCGTCATCCCGGACAGGTCCAAGGCGTGGATCGCCAGCTCCGACAACGAGCCGTCCTCCAGCGGGTTGCCCGCATAGCCCAGCTTGGCCAGGTTTCGGGCGGTGAAGTCGTGGGTGTCGACGATCAGGGTGGCGCCTGGCCGCAGATCACCGACGTTGGCTCGGAGCGCAGCCGGGTTCATCGCCACCAGCACGTCGGGCCGGTCGCCGGGCGTGAGGATGTCGTGGTCGGCGAAGTGCAGCTGGAAGCTCGAGACGCCGGCCATCGTGCCCTGGGGAGCACGGATCTCTGCCGGGAAGTTCGGCAACGTCGAGAGGTCGTTGCCGAAGACTGCCGCCTCCTGGGTGAACCGGTCGCCGGTGAGCTGCATCCCGTCCCCCGAGTCCCCGGCGAAGCGGATCACGACCCGCTCGATCTCGGTCACGGTCTTGTCCTGCACCACCGCGGTCACGACGCCACCTCCAGGTGAGCACGAACGATCGAGTCCCCGTCAGCGGTCCAGCCCTGGCTCGCGGCGTACCCGATCATCGCGGCGTACCTCTCTGGCCACCCGGCATCCTGGTCCACGGCGGCCCGGCGCGCGAGGCCGGCCACGTCGAGCCACACGAGGCCAGGCTCGAAGCGGATCCCGAGTCCGTCCTGACTGAGAGCGACGAAGGCGTCGACCTCCGCGATCTCGGCACGCACCGACAGCGCCGTCAGCACTTCGGGCTCGAGCACTTCGACGGAGTCGACGGTGACGCGGACCAGCACGGTTCTCTTCTTTCCTAGATTCTTCAGGACTTCGCAGGGTTTGCGGGTAGAGGTCAGACGGGCGCGAGCAGCTGCTCGGCGGTGTCCCAGAGCCGACTGGCGTTGGCCGGGTCGAGGGCGTACGCCGCCACTCCCCCGGAGTAGTCGGCCGGGCGGGCATCGACGACCTGAGCGGGCTGGCAGTCCTGCCAGTAGACGAGCGCGCCCGCCCCGAGCTCCGGTGCCGACGAGACGAGGACGCTGGTGGCCGCGCCCTGCTCCGGCGACTTGAGCGGGAGGCCGTCGGTCTCCCATGTGATGTGCCGCTGCAGCTCTGTCCGGATGATGCCCGGGTGCAGAGCGAAGCCCTGCACGCCGCGATCGCCCCACCGCTGTCCAACCTCGACCGCGAGCAGGACGTCGGCGGTCTTGGACTGGCCGTAGGCGAGCCACGGGTCGTAGGGCCGGAAGCGGAAGTGGAGGTCGTCGAACACCACCGGCGACCGCAGATGGGCCGCTGAGCTCACGCACACGACCCGGGACCCGGCGGCCTCGGCCAGCGGCCGTTCCAGGCCGCGCAGCAGGGCGTAGTGACCGAAGAAGTTCGTGGCGAGCTGGAGGTCCCAACCCGCGGGTGACTTCTCCGGCTCCGGCAGCGCCATGATCCCGGCGTTGTTGACGAGCATGTGGAGCGGCCCCACCCAGGCCGTCGCGAAGGCATCGACACTGCCGAGGTCGGCGAGGTCGAGGTGCGCGACCTCGATGCAGCGGTTCCCGGTGACCGCCATCAAGTGGGCGGCGATCTCGTGCGCCGCCTGGGGACGTCGTACGGCGAGGGTCACCTCGGCTCCGGCTAGGGCCAGCGCCCGAGCGGTCTCGACCCCGATGCCCGAGGTCGCGCCGGTGACGACGGCCCGCCGTCCGGACAGGTCGACTCCGGCGACGACCTCGTCCACGGTGGAGGAGAAGCCAAATCCTGCCAGTCGCTGGTCACCCATGGTCGGGCACCAGCCGGACCGGCAGGCTGCGCAGGCCGTGGGAGTTGGTGTGCCCGCCCCAGACGACGTCACCGTCGAGCTCGAGCGGCGACAGCTCGTCGAGAAGCACGTCGAGGACGGTCTGCATCTCGAGGCGCGCCAGTCCTTCGCCGAGGCAGCGGTGCCGGCCGCTGCCGAAGGTGAGGTGCTGGCTCAGCCCGGCGCGGTCCAGGTCGAAGGTGAACGGGTCCGCGAACTTCTCGGGGTCGTGGTTGCCGGCGCCGAAGGCGAGCATCACCTTCTCGCCCGGTAGCAGGTCAACGCCGCGCACCTGCGTCGGGTTGCGCACGGTCCGTGCCATGTTCCAGACCGGGGCGTGCAGGCGCAGGCACTCGTCGATCATCCTCGGGACCAGAGCACGGTCGGCGACCAGGCGATCTCGCAGACCTTGCTCCACGATCAGTCGATGGACCATGGTCCCGATGGCGTCGACGGTGGTGCCGTGGCCGGCCACCACGAGCAGCTGGACCAGGCCCAGAGCCTCAGTGTCCGTGATCGGGGCGCCATCGACCTCTGCGTTGACGAAGAGTCCGAGCAGGTCCGTCACCGGCTCTCCACGCCGGGCCGCGATCTCTTCACCGAGGAACGCCTCCAGACGATGCGCGGCTGCCTTGCCGCGTTCGGGGTGGGCGGTGTCGGCGAAGGCCGCCATGAACTCCTCGCCCAGGTCGTGGATTCGGTTCCAGTCGGAGTCGATGCCGAGCACCAGGCAGATGATGAGCACCGGCACAGGTCTGGCGAAGTCGGTGACCACGTCACCACGCCCTTGGTCGACGATGGGCTTGAGTCCATCGGCGACGATGCGGCGAATGTCCTCGTGCCACGGAGACAGCGCACGGGGCGTGAAGTGCGGAAGGACCAGCTTGCGGAAGCCGCCGTGTCGCGGTGGGTCCAGCTCTGCGGGGATCACCGGCATCGACTTGCCGGTCGGCGGGATCATGATTCCCTCGGTGACCGTGAAGGCCTCCCAGTCCGAGGAGGCGGCGACGATGTCGGCGTGCTTGAGCAGGGCCCAGAACCCGCCGGACGCATCGCTCCAGGCGACGGGCTGAACCGCCTGCATCTCGCCGAGAGTCTCGAACAGTCGCTGCGAGAGCTCGGGTCGACGATTGTCCAGGTCGACGAGGTGCGCCGTGCGTCGAGCGTCGCTCATGGTGCCTCCTGATGGCTAAACCAAACATCGATAGACTAGGTCACTCACACCTTTCGCACCAGAACCCATCACTGTACGGTTTATGAGTGCGCATCTACGAGACCGTGCTTGTCGACCAGACAGATGCCGTCGCCGTCGTCACCCTGGACCGGCCTGAACGGCGCAACGCCCTGAGCTCCCAGCTGATCCGCGAGTTGAGCTCCGCCATGGAGGATGCAGCCGCCGACCCGTCGGCCCGGGCGATCGTGCTCACCGGAGCGGGGTCGGCCTTCTGCGCCGGCCTCGACCTGCGCGAGCTCGGCACCAGCGGTGACAACATGCGCGAGGCAGGTCCGGCGGCCGGCGACAACAGTCCCTGGCCATGGCTCGGGAAGCCCGTGGTCGGCGCGGTGAACGGCCCGGCCGCGACCGGCGGCCTCGAGATCGCCCTGCACTGCGACGTCCTGGTCGCCGCGGACACCGCTGCCTTCGCGGACACCCACGCCCGAGTCGGGGTGCTCCCCGGATGGGGCCTGTCCTACCTGCTTCCCGAGGCAGTCGGCCTCCGGCGGGCACGGGAGATGAGCCTGACCGGCCGCATGGTGCCCGCCGTCGAGGCGCTCGCCTGGGGGCTGGTGAACCGAGTGGTGCCCGGTCCCGACCTGCTGGCGACGGCGATCTCCATGGCGACAGCGATGGCCGAGCTGGACCCGACGGCCAGTGCCGCGTTCCTGCAGCTCTACCGCGACACGTCCCGCACCACGGTGGCCGAGGCCGCCGAGATCGAGGAGTCGCGGTCCTTCGCGTGGGCCGACGCTCACTTCACTCCGGAGGGCGTGGCGCCGCGCAGCGACGCGATCATCGCCCGGGGTAGCGCCCAGCTCGACTGAGTCCTCAGGACGAGGAGGACTCCATGAAGACCTCGGTGCTGCGCTTGAACGAGATCTCCACCAAGCGCTCCGTGAACAGCCAGCGACCGTCCACCTTCACCAGCTTGTCCTTGTAGTCGCCCACGACCGCGGGCCTGGTGTCCTCGGCCAGCCCGTCAGCCCCGCGATCGCCCCGGATCTCGACGGCGTACGAGCGGGCCCGCGCGTGGTCCTCGTCGAGGACGTCCACGGCAATGTTGGTGACGACGTGCCGGGTGAGCCGGTCGGTCAGGTCGGCGCGGCGCTGGAAGAAGGCCTTCAGCTGCGCCTGACCGACGGCGTCGATGGTGTTGGAGCGCCAGGCCCCGTCCTCGGTGAACAGCTCAGCGGTCGAGACCGCCACGCCGTGGTCCAGGCGCAGGCCGTACTCGACCATCAGCCGGGTGCAGTCCGCGATCGCCACCAGCCGGGTGAGCGGGTCGACTTCGGTCACGGTTCCTCCTCAGTGTCCGGACATGCCGCCGTCGATCGGCAGCGTGATCCCGGTGACGTACGACGACGCGGCGCTCGCCAGGAAGACAACCGCCCCGTCGAGCTCGTGGGGCTCGCCGAGACGCTTGAGCGGCGACGTGTGGTCGATGAACTCCTGCAGCATCTCGCGCGGGACCTCGTCAGTCATGTCGGTGGCGAAGTAGCCGGGGGCGATGGTGTTGACGCGGATGCCGCGACGGCCTGACCACTGCTGGGCCAGGTCCCGGGTGAGGCCCACCAGCCCCGCCTTGGACGCCGAGTACGCCGCCTGGGGCGCGAACGACTTGATCAGAGCCAGCACGCTGGCGATGTTGATGATGCTCGACCCGGGCTGCATCACGCGGGCACACTCCTGGGCCATCCAGTACGCGCCCATCAGGTTGACGTCGAGCACCCGCCGGAACTCCTCGGGCGACTCCCTGAGCGCGGGCACCGCGGTGCCGATCCCGGCGTTGTTGACCAGGATGTCGACGTGCCCTAGCTCTGCCATCGCGTGCGCCACGAGAGCGGCGCAGTCCTCGGGGACGCTCACGTCGCAGCGCTGCACGACCGCCCGGACCCCGATTGCCTCGACCTCGCTCGCGACGCCCTCGAGCAGATCGATACGTCGGGCGGCGAGGACGACGTCGGCGCCGGCCGTGGCCAGGGCCCGGGCGAACCCGGCACCCAGGCCGGAGGAGGCTCCGGTGACCACGGCGACCTTGCCGTCGAGGGAGAACAGGTCGGGCACGAGCGTCAGACGGTCTCGATGATGGTGGCGTTGGCCATGCCGCCGCCCTCGCACATCGTGATCAGGCCGCGGCCGCCGCCGATGGACTCGAGGTGGTTGAGCAGCGTCGCCAGGATCCGGGTGCCGGAGGCTCCCATCGGGTGGCCGAGCGCGATCGCACCACCTCGGGGGTTGACCTTGGCGAGGTCGACGGCGAGCTCCTGGGCCCACACGAGCGGCACGGGGGCGAACGCCTCGTTGACCTCGAACGCGTCGATGTCGTCGACCTCGAGCCCGGCGCGGGACAGCACCCGCTGCGTCGCTGGGATGACACCGGTGAGCATCAGCAGCGGGTCGCTTCCCGTCACCGAGAAACCGCCGAAGCGCGCCCGAGGGGTGAGTCCGAGCTCCCGTGCCTTGTGCTCGCTCATCACGAGCGCCGCCGAGGCGCCGTCGGTGAGGGGCGAGGAGTTGCCGGGCGTGATGTGCCAGCCGATCTCGGGATAGCGCTCGCCGAGCGCGTCGTCGCGGAAGGACGCTCGCAGTGCGCCCAGTCCTTCAGCGGTGGTGCCGGCCCGGACGGTCTCGTCCGCGGTCAACGTACCCGCCTGCACCAGCTCGTCGTCGAAGCCGCCGGCGGCTGCGGTGGCAGCGGCCAGCTGGTGGGAGCGGGCCGCGAACTCATCGAGCTCGGACCGGTCGAGCTTCCAGCGTCCGGCGATGATCTCTGCCGAGACACCCTGCCCGACCAGACCGTCGGGGTAACGCCGTGCGAGTGGCGCGAACGGTGCCCCGTCACGAGCGGCGAATCCGAGCGGGAGCCGGCTCATCGACTCGATGCCGCAAGCGACCACGACGTCGTAAGCGCCGGTCATCACGCCCTGCGCCGCGAAGTGCAGGGCCTGCTGGGACGACCCGCACTGTCGGTCGATGGTCGTCGCCGGCACCGACTCGGGGTAGCCCGCGGCAAGCAACGCGGTGCGGCCGATGTTGACCGCCTGGTCCCCGGCCTGGCTGACGCACCCCGTGATGACGTCATCGACGAGCACCGGATCGATCCCGGTGCGCTCGACGAGCGCGCGCAGGGTCACAGCCAGGAGGTCGGCCGGGTGCTCGCCCGACAGCCCTCCGCCTGGCTTGCCGCGTCCGGACGGAGTCCGGACGACGTCGACGATGACGGCAGGGACGATCTCGGGCACAGCGTCTCCTCTGTCTCGCTCGGGTGTGGCGTGGATGGCTCAGGCGTCGGCGAGCTGCGGGATGACCTTGTCCCCGAAGAGCTGGATCGCCTCGAACAGCTCCGACTCCGGCATGCCGCCCATGTCCATGTAGGCCAGGTGCGTCGTGACGTGCAGCTGCTCGGACAGGACTGAGATGCGCTCGACGACCTCGTCGGGGCTGCCGACGATGGCCGGGCCCTTGGTGGTCAGCCACTCGAAGTTGAACGGCCTCTTGTTCTGCGGCGGGATCGCGGGGTTGACGACGCTGAGGAGGTCGTTCATCCATGCGTGGTAGGCGCCATAGCGCGGCTCCCACTGGTCGCGGGCCTTCTGGCTCTCCTCGCCGACCCAGACGTGCCAGCCGGCGCCGATCTCCGGCTCCCAGTCCCAGCCAGCCTGCTCCCAGATGGCCAGGTAGTGCTCGACGACCTTGACGAAGAACGACGGGTCGCCGAACGCGCTGGGCAGCATCAGCTTCCAGCCCAGGCGGGCGGCGAGCTCGACGGACTCCAGGGAGCTGCCACCGCCGATCCACATGCAGTCACGGGCCCGCTGGATCGGTGCGGGCTGCAGCGACTCACCGTTGATGGAGGGTCGGAACTGGCCCGACCAGTGCACCGGCTCCCCGGTCCACAGCTGGTCGACGAGCTCGGCGTTCTCCTTGAAGCGCGCCGCGGACTCTTCCAGCTCGTGACCGAAGAGGGTGTACGTCGAGGCGAAGAAGTTGCCGCGCCCGTGGACCACGTCGACGCGCCCGTCGGAGAGGACATCGACTGTGGCGTAGTCCTCCGCGATCCGGAGGCCGTCGAGATTCGCCAGCAGGGTCACCGCCGTACCGAGGCGCAGGGTCGAGGTCCGCTCGGCGATGGCCG
This sequence comes from Nocardioides endophyticus, assembly GCF_039543845.1. Lineage (NCBI taxonomy): Bacteria > Bacillati > Actinomycetota > Actinomycetes > Propionibacteriales > Nocardioidaceae > Nocardioides > Nocardioides endophyticus. Next base: position 158,714 of record NZ_BAABKN010000027.1, read on the forward strand.
CCAGCACGACCGGTGGGGCCGAGTAGATGTACTCGATGCCATGGTGCTCGCCCATGTTGATGCCGTTGAAGCCAGCGGCCTCGGCGAGGTGCGCCATCTCCGGAAACATCTTGTAGCGGCGCGCGTTGGTGCTGCGCTCACCAGTGACGGGATCGGTGACCAGGTCACCCAGCGACATCAGGTTGAACTTCATGGAGCCTCTTTCGGGCCTCGTGCACGTGCGGGCAAACACCCTTTGGTTTTCACGAACCTAACATCCTTGGATTAACTGGTCAATCACCCAGGAAGGTGTGGATCTCGCGCAGGAACGCGTCGTTGCGGTCTCCCACGACCATGTGCGAGGCGCCGTCCAGGACGACCGCGCGGGCCACCGGCATCACGTCCAGGAGTTCGCGGATCTCGTCACCGCTCACCACGTCCGAGGAGCCGCCCGCGACGAGGAGCGTGGGTACCCGGACACGCGATGCCGCGGCGATCACGTCCTCCGGGTGGATGATCGGGTCGTCCTCCTCGGGACCCGCCGGCAGGATGGCCGGATCCCAGTGCCATCGCCATCGCCCGTCCGGACGTTGACGCACCGAGCGGCGCAGCCTCTCCGGATCGCGGGGCGGGTCGTCCGTGCGGTAGCCGGACACTGCGGCCGCCACGTCGTCGAGGGTCGCGAAGCCCTCGGGGTTCGCTGACATGAACTCCTTGATCCGCATGACTCCTGCGGGACGCGGACGAGGCGTGATGTCGACGAGGACCAGGCTGCGGGCCGCGGCCGGTGTGCGATCGAGCAGCATCAGCCCGGTCATCCCTCCCAGCGACGCCCCGACGACCGCTTCCGCTGTCCCCTCGCCGGCCTGCTCGAGGACCCGCTCGAGGTCGTCGACGTAGAGCTGGAGGTCGTAGGCGCCGTCCGCCGCCCAGGCGCTGTCGCCGTGACCCCGAGCGTCGTAGGTGAGAGTCGTCCACCCGGTTGCGCACAGGCTCTCGGCGGCTCTCGACCAGGAGTGCCGGGTCTGGCCGCCGCCGTGCAGCAGCACGACCAGGCCGCGTGAGTCGCCCGCCGGTCGCCGAACCTCGCCGATGAGGGTGCCCGCGGTCCCGACGTACGACGTGGGGCGCGGGTCAGTCACGAGCGGCCGACCGGCTCTGGGCTCAGAGCCCGGTGGATCGCCCCCAGCACCTCGTCGTTGTGCTCACCGAGGAGCGGGGCTCCGCGGACCACCCGCCCCGGCGTCAGGCTCAGCTTCGGCACGACGCCCGGCATCGGGACCGTCTCGTCGCCGAGGTCCGGGGTCGCGACCTCCAGCACCATGTCGCGGGCTCGGTAGTGCGGGTCCTGGAGGATGTCGGGCGCGGTGAAGATGCGACCTGCCGGGACACCTGCGCGCTCGAGCTCGTGGAGCAGGTCCTCGACCGACCGGGTGCGGGTCCACGCGGCGATCTCCGCGTCGAGCTCCTGCTGCCGATGACCGCGCTGGACATGCGTGGCGTAGCTGCCGTCCGGACCCGCCCAGTCCGGACGATCCATGACGGCGGCCAGACGGGCGAACACGTTGTCCTTGTTGGCGCCCATCACGATCCAACGACCGTCGTCAGTGGGATAGACGCTGGACGGCGCGATACCGGGCAGCAGCGGGCCGGCCGGCCCACGGACCTCCCCCAGCTTCGCGAACTCCGGGACGATCGACTCCATGTACATCCACATCGCCTCGTAGAGGGCGACGTCGACGACCTGGCCCCGCGGGCGATCCGGTCGGAGGTGGCCGGACAGCAGCGCGAGCAGGGCCCCGACGAACCCCTGGGTGCCGGCGAGCGCGTCGCCGAGCGAGATGCCGACTCGCACCGGAGGTCGCCCGGGCTCGCCCGACAGGTGCCGGAAGCCGCTCATCGCCTCAGCGATCGAGCCGAAGCCGGCAACGTCCCGCATCGGCCCGGTCTGCCCGTAGCCGGTGATCCGGACCATGATCAGGTCGGGGTTGAGTGCGCGCAGGTCGTCAGGTCCGATCCCCCAGCGCTCCATGGTGCCGGGCCGGAAGTTCTCGATCACCACGTCGGCGGTGCGAGCAAGCTCTCGGAACACCGCTTGGTGCTCAGCGGTGCGCAGGTCCAGCGTCACGGACTTCTTGCCACGCGCGATGATCGGCCAGTAGAGACCGACGCCCTTGTACATGCCACCCCAGCTGCGCATCGCGTCGCCGGTCGCGGGCTCGACCTTGATCACCTCGGCGCCCTGGTCAGCGAACAGGTGGCCGCAGAACGGTCCGCTGATGATGTGGCCGACCTCGAGAACCCGGAGCCCGGTCAGGGCTCCGTCGGCCGCGGAGTCGGTCCCCGTCACCGATCGAAGCCGTTCTGCACCAGCCAGCCGTCGATGTGGTCGATCGCCGCCTGCAGGTGCTTCTTCTGCCCGCTGTAGTAGTGGTTGGCGCCCTCGACGACGGTGAGCTGCTTGTTCTGGCCCGGCAGTGCCTCGTAGATGGCCCGAGGATGCGCCGGCGGGCAGGCGTCGTCGCGGGAGTTCTCGAGCAGCAGGACCGGGACGCTGACCCGCGCGGCGGCGTCGACCGCGTCGACCTGGGCCGTGTCGAAGGACCACTGCGACAGCCAGCTGCGGGTCGTGGTGAAGCGTCCGAGTGCCGACGGTCCGTCGTTGACCAGGCGCGGATCGCCGAGGTAGCTCCCCGGGGCGCGGTCGTTGGGATCCACGTTCTGGTCGAGCCAGCGCGGGTCGGCCATGGTGCCCTGGACGACGAAGCAGTGCTCCTCGTTCTCGCGTCCCGTCGCCTTCAGGTCCGCCAGTCGCTCCTGGGCGTAGGCGGTAATCCGGCGGCTTCGCGCCAGCTGCGCCGCGCGGTACTCCGCGACGTACTCCGCCGTGTACGGCGGCTGGTCGGGGTTCTCCGGGGAGTAGAGATTGAGGTGGGGGTCGCGCTGGTCGGGCGTCGACTCGTCGAGGATCGAGGCGTCCAGGAAGTCCGTGAGCAGGTGGTGCCGACTGCGGTGCGCGGCCAGGATCATCACACCGTCAGCAGCAGTCAGCTGGGTGTCGGCCAGCGGTGTGGGCTCACCCGCCCCGGTCGCAGTGATGATCGGCTTCTCTGCCTCACCCTGGTAGCCCATCATCAGCGAGCCACCTCCGCTCCACCCGGCCAGGATGACCCGTTCGTACCCGAGCCGCTCCTTCGCGTCCTTGACCACGGCACCGAGGTCGAGAAGGACGTTCTCCATGATCAGGGCGGCGTCACCGTTGCCGTAGCGGGTGTCGCTGGCAACGACGTGGAAACCGGCGCGGGCCAGGCCCGAGAACATCGGGAGGTAGCCGGGCGACCCGATCGGGTGCATCGCCACGACGCAGGTCTTGGACGGCTGCTCACCGCGCAGGAGCTGCGCGTGCAGCACGACCGAGTCGCCGATGGTGCCGTAGACGTCCTTGCGGGTCGAGGCGTCCCGTTGGACGACGAGGTACGGCGTACGCGTGTACGAGGTGGGGCTGTCCGCAGACATGGGCGTTCCTCCGAAGCTCGGGTCGGTCGGGCGCCGACGGAGTCCGACGCCAAAACCATACAGTGTTTGGATCAGTCTGTGGAGAGGTAGCCGCGACGCGCGCCGGAGATGAACGTCTCCCGTGCCTCGTGGGCGTCGCCGCGCATGTTGAGCTCGAGCGTGAGCGCGGTCTCTTGGCGGTAGAGCCGCCCGATGTCGCGTCGCGCGCTCCCGTTCACAGCGGCCTTCGCCGCCCGCAACACCGTCGGTGGCTTCGCGGCAATGACCGCCGCCAGCCGTCTGGCCTCAGGCAGCACGCTCGCCTCGTCGGACACGGCCACCACGGTGCCGTACGTCGCGAGCTCGCGTCCCAGCACCGGCTCGCAGGTGAACATCGCCTGCCTCAGCCGCTTGTCCGGCATCAGGCCCATGGCCTGGACGGCACCACCGGTCGCGCCGTTGTCGACCTCGGCCAGCACGAAGGTGCAGCTCTCGTCGGCCACGACGATGTCGCAGGCCCCGGCCACCAGCACACCGAGCCCGATGGCGTAGCGGTGCACGGAGGCCACCACCGGTACCGCGCAGTCGTGGAGGGCGACGGTTAGGTCGGTGGAGCCGGTGACCTGGCCGAGGATGCCCTCGAAGCCCGGAAGTCGCTGCACCTCCTTGACGTCACCGCCACCGATGAACCCACGACCTTCGCCCCGCAGGACCACCACCCGGACCTCGGGTCGCTCGGAGACGGCAGCCACCAGCCGGGCGAGGGTCGCCAGGTCGGCGATCCCGACCGCGTTGACCGGGGGCGCGTCGATGACGAGCTCCAGCACGCCCTGCTCGGACAGGCTCTCGTGGATCGGCATCAGCGGCCGCGCTCGTCGCCCGTCAACGACGGCAGCTTCGGGTGTGGCATCGGGTGCGCCAGTGGCGGAGCCGTGTCCGGAGCCTCGGCCTGCACTGCCTCGACGGCGCGCGAGTAGGCCGCGACGAGCCGGTCCTCCAGCGGATAGTCGAAGGTCCCGGTGTACATCGGGTAGGCCTCGGGAGTCGGCGGGTTCTCGCGCAGCCACGCCACGGTCTCGGCGAGAGCGTCGTACGCCGAGATGACGTCGCGGTAGCCGAGCTGGGTACGGATCTTGGAGGCGTCGACCATCATGTGCGGCCGCGACGCGGGGGCGAGGAACTCGTTGACGGCCGAGGGTGCCAGCAGGGACGGGATACCGATGAACTCGAGCTCTCCGCCGGCGATGTCAGCGACCACCTCCGCCCACTGGCGCATGGAGAACTGGTCGTCGTCGGCGATGTTGTAGGACTCGCCGTCGGCCAGCTCGGGGTTGTCGACGATGCACATGAGGGCGGCCGCGGCGTTGCGCGCCGCACTGCGGAAGAACACCCACAGTCCGTCGTCCGGCAGGATCATGTAGGGACGGCCGTCCTGGATCCGCTTGAGGACCGCCCACTCCCACGGCACGATGTTGCGAGGACCGTAGATCTGCGGGTAGCGGACGTACGACGCCCGGTAGGCGCCGTTCGCGGCTCTCTCGAGCACACCCCGCTCGGCATTGAGGATCTGCATGGCGAACTTCGCCGGCACCTCGGCGGTGTCGGCCATCGGGCTGTCCTCGCGGGCGTTGACCTTCATCCCCCACGGCTTCGACCCCTGCGGCTCGATGAAGCCCCGATAGACCGGCACTCCGCCAACGCAGATCAGCTGGTCGGTGCGGCCGGCGAAGAACTCACCGGTGACTCGCATCCGGCCGTACGTGGCGACCACCAGGTCGAACTCGTGATCCCCGACCGCCTCCGCCAGGGTCTCGGGGAAGTGCGGGTCCGCGTGGAGGTGGCGGACCTCCGGCAGCCCCGCGGGCTCGTGGGCACCGCGGTGCAACATGCTCACGTCGTGCCCTCGGTCGAGCAGCCCTTGCAGGATGTGCGGCCCGGTGGGGCCAGTGCCCCCGATGACCAGCGTCCGCTTCGTCGCACCACTCATGTTCAGTCCTCGATTCCGCGGCTGACCGCAGGGGCCAGCCCTTCGCTGAAGGCGGTCTGCCCGCCGTCGACCGGGATCACCGCCCCGGTGATGAAGCTGGCCGAGTCGGAGGCGAGGAAGACGACGACCTCCGCCATCTCCTGGGGTCGGCCGAGCCGGTTGAGCAGGTGGGATCGCTCTACCTCGCGCAGGCGCTCGGGTGGGATACCGCCGCGCAGCGCCGGGGTGTCGAAGACGCCCGGCACGATCGCGTTGCAACGAATCCCTTGCGCGCCGTAGTGCACGGCGACGGTACGGGTGAGGCCGATGATCCCAGCCTTGGCCGTGTTGTAGCTCATGCGCCACGTCGCCCCGGTCACGCCTCGGGTGGAGGACATGTTGATGATGCTGCCGATCCCCGCCTCGAGCATCCCGGGCAGGACGTGCTTGCAGCCGAGCGCGGCCCCCGTGAGCGTGATCGAGAGGCTGGTGTTCCAGGCGTCGAGGTCGAGGCTGATCGGGTCCCGGTCCTTGTCCATGACCGGGCCGCCCGTCAGCGCGGCGTTGTTATGCAGCACAGTGATCGGAGCACCGAGCTCGCGCGTCGCCGAGGCCACCACCTCGCGCCAGGCGGACTCGTCGGCGATGTCCAGCGCGGCCGCTACTGCGGTGCCTCCGATCTCGGCGATCGACACTGCGGTGGCCGAGGCCGTCGCCGGGTCGATGTCGGTGACGACGACCATGGCACCAGCCGAGGCGAGCGCGAGCGCCGATGCTGTCCCCATGCCCGAGCCTGCGCCGGTCACCAGTGCGACCCGACCCTCCAGCGAACCCATCGTCGTCTCCGTCCGTCGTCAATAAACCAAACACTGTTGTACTATGGATCGCGGCCTGTGCCCAGAGCAGAGCTCGAATCAGGTCGACATGACGAGCGTCACACACTCGTCCTCCCGTCACGCTCGAGCTTCCCGGAGGATCCTTCGTGCCTACCCCTCAGGTCGTCATGGTCACTGGAGGAGCGAGCGGCATCGGCGCGGCCACCTGTCGCCTGCTGACCGAGCGCGGGTTCCAGGTCGTGATCGCCGACCTTCAGGAGGAGCTCGGTCGCAACCTGGCCGACGAGCTGTACGGGCTGTTCGTCCACCTCGACGTGAGCCTGCCGGAGTCCTGGACGGCTGCGCTGGACGCTGCGACGACCGCCTACGGTCCGCTGCACGGCCTGGTAGCGGCCGCAGGGTTCAAGAGCGAGTACCTGCTGGGAGGTCCGCTCGACCCCGAGCTGTTCCACCGGACGGCCGCCATCAACCAGCTCGGCATCATCCTCGGCGTCCAGGTCGTCGGGCAGCACCTGCGCGAGCAGGGCAGCGGCTCGATAGTGAACATCTCGTCAGGCTCCGCCATGGCCCCGACGCAGAGCCCCGACATCGCGTACGTCAGCACGAAGTGGGGGGTGCGCGGCATCAGCCGCGTCGCAGCCAAGGAGCTCTCCCCCTATGGCGTGCGGGTCAACACCGTGCTTCCCGGGCTGATCCGCACGCCGATGATCGCGACGATCATCGAGTCGTTCCCCGAGCGGGTCGCGGACATCGAGGCCGACATCCCGCTTCGCAGGATGGGCGAGCCGATCGACGTCGCGCGGGCGGCGTACTTCTTCCTGTCCGAGCTGGGCTCCTACTGCACGGGGTCCGAGCTGGTGGTCGACGGCGGCTCGCTGGTCTGAGCCGCCGCCGGCCTCATCGCGCCGGTCCGGGCCTCAGAACGTCTGCGCCAGCAGCGTCGCCTCGCGCGTCGCCGTCGTGACGCCGCGCGGAGCGATGACGTCTCCACAGGTGTGGGCGGTGACGCCGAGCGCGTCGAGCTCGTGGACCAGGCCGTCGCGCGGGATCGTGTGCACCGACGCGACCACGACGTCGACCGCCAGCGGGTCGCTCTCGATTCCGTCGGGGTCGATCAGGATCGCCTTGCCGTCCGCGAAGGAACGCAGGTCGCGGAAGGTGAGCGCGGTGATCAGCGGAGACCGTCGGAAGATGTCCTGGTAGTCGAGCCGGTGGTTGTAGCCGCCATTGATGGTGATCCGGTCGAACGGCGTCGCATAGATGACCTCGTGGCCCTCGGCCGCCAGCTTCTCGACCGCGATCCCGGCCGGGTTGAGGCCCGTGCGGTCGATGACCAGGACCCGCGCACCCTTGGGCACGCCGTGGAGGACCGCGTCGTCGACCGTGACCACGCCCGGGACGTCGAGGCCGTGGGCGGCAAGGTCGTGCTCGGCCCCCGTGGCAACGACGACTTCGTCGACGTCCAGGTCGGCGATCTCCTCGGCGGTCATCCGGCGGCCGTACTCGACCTCCACGCCCTCGTGTCGGAGCTCGCCGACCAGGTGGTCGATGGTCCCGAACAGCTCGAAGGCCCGGGTCCCCAGGATGTTGCGCAGCCTGCCTCCCGGGGCGTCGGCAGCCTCGACCACGGTGACCTCGTGCCCACGCTTGGCCGCGACCTCGGCGGCCTGGAGGCCGGCGACGCCGGCCCCCACGACCAGCACCCTCTTGCGCGAGACCGGGTCCGGAAGCGCGGCGAACTGGCCCTCGCGGCCGAACTCGGGGTTGTGCCAGCACTGGACGACCTTGCCGTCGACGCGACGGCTGTTGCACTCCGCAACCCGGACACAGGTCCGGATCCGTCCCTCGTCGCCGCGGATCACCTTGACCCCCAGGTCGGGGTCCGAGAGGAAACCGCGCGTCATGCCGATGAGGTCACACTTCTCGTCGGCCAGCGCGTGCTCAGCCATGTCCGGATCGACGATGCCGCCGACCCCGACGATCGGGATCCGGCCGCCCGTGGCCTCGCGCAGTCCCTGTGCCAGCTCGAGGTCGTAGCCCTTGGGGTAGCGGAAGGACCCGACCGAGGGCTGGGAGTACGCCGGCGCCTTGGTGCCGATCGACAGATTCATGAAGTCGATCTGGCCAGTGTCCACGAGCCGGCGTGCGACGTCCTTGAGCTCGTCGACGGTCAGTCCGTTCTCGTCCGCACGAAGGTGGTCGTCGGCCGTCATCCGGAAGCCGAGGATCTTGTCCTCACCGAGGCCTGACCGCACTGCCTCGAGCACCGCGGTCGAGAAGGCGAGCTGCTCCCCCCACTCGTCGTCGCGGCCGTTGCCCCACGGACTGTAGGACTGCTGGAGCAGGTAGCCGTGGGCACCGTGGAGCTCGAGACCATCCAGGCCTGCGGCGGTGAAGACCTCCGCCATCCGGCCGTAGGCCTCGACGACCAGCTGCACCTCCGCCGTGGTCATCCGGTGTGCAGCCTCGCCGTACTCGTCCTGGCCCCCGTTGAACGACCACTCGGCGCGTTCGTCGAGCAAGACGTGGGAGCCGATCTGCCGGCCGAAGTTGACCACTTGAGGGGTCACCAGGGCCCCTTCCTCGTGGACGGCGTCCGCGAGTCGCTTGAACCGGTCTACGACCGGCCAGGGCCAGTTGTGAAAGGGCTCGACGTTGACCGGCTGGGCGATGAGCAGGGCGGCGCCACCCTGGGCGCGGCGCCGGCAGTAGTCGACGTACGTCGTCTCGTCGCCGGCGGGGTGCCACGGCGCCATGATGCTGTGGCCGGTGGTGATCATCCGGTTGCGCAGCGTGTTGCCGCGGATGGTCAGTGGGCTGAGCAGCCGGGCGTACTTCCCGTCCGTGCGGATGGTCGTGGCGGTCATCTGTCTCTCCTAACCGGCCAGCACTAGGGGGTGATGGCGAGGATCCTGCGGACGGCGTTCTCGATGTTGCTCTGGCCGACGACCCATTCCTTCTCGAGGGCCGGGGCGTAGGGCGCGGGCGTGAAGGGCGCCCCGACTCGTAGTACGGGAGCGTCGAGGGACCAGAAGCCCTCGTCGACTGCGCGCGCCGCGATCTCCGCACCGACCCCGAAGTCACTCACTGCCTCGTGGGCGATGACCAGCTTGTTGGTCTTCGCGAGAGAGCTGAGCACCGTCTCCCAGTCGATCGGGGCGACGGTCCGCAGGTCGATGACCTCGACGGAGATGCCCTCGCCTGCCAGCTTCTCGGCGACCACGAGGGACTCACGGGCCATCCTCGAGAAGGACACGACGGTGACGTCGCTCCCCTCGCGCAGGACCTTCGCCTTGCCGATCGGCACGAGGTGGTCGAGGGCGAACCCGGGACCGGCCTTCTCGTAGAGCAAGCGGTGCTCAATGACGATGACCGGGCTGTCTTCGGCGATCGCACTCCGGAGGAGGCCGTACGCGTCGGCAGGGGTCGACGGCATCACCACGGACAGCCCGGGGATGTGCGCGAGCATCGCCTCGATGCTCTGGGAGTGCTGGGCCCCCGAGGAACGTCCGGCGCCGAACTGGGTGCGCACCGTGAGAGGCACGGAGACTTTGCCGCCGGTCATGTAGCGCAGCTTCGCGGCCTGGTTCATGATCTGGTCGAGGCAGACACCGAGGAAGTCGGAGTACATGATCTCCACGACCGGGCGCATGCCGGCCATGGCGGCCCCGACGCCGGCGCCGATGATGGCTGCCTCGGCGATCGGGGTGTCGCGCACTCGTCCGGGGAACTCCTCGTTCAGTCCTCGTGTCAGCCCGAAGACGTTGCCTCCCTCGCCGACATCGATGCCGGCCACGAACACCTCAGGGTCCTCGAGGAGCGACTGCCGCAGGGCGGCTTTCACCGCTCGGCTGTATCGGGTCTCCTCGGCATCGACCGGCAGGTCGGCCTCGACAACCGGGCTCGCGACGGTCCGGATGTACTCGAACAGGCTCCCGGTGGAAGGCTCCGGAGCGGCGGTGGCGGTGGCGACCGCTTCCTCGACCTCGGCGCTCACGGAGGCGTGGACGGCAGCGATCTCGGCCTCGCTGGTCCCGCCGGCGATGAGCTGGGCCTCGGCCATCAGGATCGGGTCGCGCTCGGCCCAGGAGGCGGCGAGCTCCGCGTCACGGTACTTCAGCTGGTCACCCTCGTAGTGCCCGCGCGCCCGGAAGGTGACGGCTTCGACGAACGCGGGGCCCTCGCCCCGTCGCACGGCGTCGACGACCGTGGTCATGGCGTCCGCCATGGCCTGCACGTCGTTGCCGTCGATACGGTGGAATGACATGCCGTACGCGGCCGCGCGTGCCTCCATCCGCTCGGGCGCAGACATGTGGGTGCCGGTGAACTCGGAGAACTGGTTGTTCTCGCAGAGCAGGATCAGCGGCAGTCGCCAGTCCCCGGCCAGGGTCGCACCCTCGTGGAACGCTCCGGTGCTGGTCGCGCCGTCCCCGAAGAAGCTGACAGCGACCTTGCCGTCGCCGCGGAGCAGAGATGCCGTCGCCGCGCCGGCCGCGATGGGGACGCCGGCCCCGACGATGCCGTTGGCGCCGAAGATGCCCAGGCCCGGGTCGGCGATGTGCATGGATCCGCCTCGGCCGTGGTTGGTGCCCGTCTCCTTGCCGAACAACTCGGCGAAGGCGCCGGTCAGGTCGAGCCCCTTGGCGAGCACGTGGCCGTGACCGCGGTGGGTTGAGGTGATGACGTCGTCGGGACGCAGTGCCGCGACGGTGCCGACCGGGACCGCTTCCTGACCGACGGACAGATGCACGAAGCCGCGGATCACGCCGTCGCGGTACAGGCCGGCGGCCCGGTCCTCGAACATCCGGATCCGGAGCATCTCGCAGTGGAGGTGGGCGAGGTCGGTCCGGTTGGACCGCCCGAGCGTGCCGGCCGCGGTCTCCTGGACGTTGGTCATCGTGTTCCCCTGCTCAGTTCGGTGGCCGGCCGCACGAGCGGCCGGGACCCGCCCACTGTGGCAGAACTCGGAGACCTAAACAAGCAATGATTGGTTCTTGTTCAGGATCGGGGCTCGCGCTGCTCGGCGACGACCTGGAGGAGGCGGCTGAGCTCGTGCTGCTCGTCCGGGGAGAGCACCGCGAACCAGAGCCGGTCCCGCTCCGCCTGGGCCCGCAGCCCGTTGAGCAGTCGGCTGGCCCCCTCCTCCGTCAGCCGAACCAGCACTTGTCGACGGTCGCTCTCACTGCGGTCCCGTGCGACCAGACCGTCCCGCTCGAGGGTGTTCAGCACGCTCGAGATCGTCGCCCTGGAGGAGCCTGAGAGTCGACTGAGCTGTCGTGCCTCCATCGGGCCTATCGCCCAGAGCAGGTTCATGATCCGAAACCCCGCCCAGGACCAGCCCAGGCGCCGGTGGACAGACTCAGAGTCTTGGCCGAGCCGGTTGTAGAGACGGGTCAGGTTGACCACGAGGTCGGTGCGGTCGGCCCCGTCCGGCGCGACGATCTCGGCATCGACCAGGCGGGCGTGCAGCAGCTCACGCAGGGTGTCGGGCGCCGGACCGTGTTCGGCGGGTTCCTCGTCGGGCACGGGAGCAGGATAGGCGCACCTGACCTCTCGTCCGGCTCGCCCTCTCAGGGTCACGTGGCGGCGATCGCGACCCCGTCCGCGATCAGGCCCTCGACATCCAGTCCGAGGTCGACCAGGATCTGGCGGCTGTGCTCGCCGGGCAGCGGCGGCGCGGTGGGTTCGTCCGGAACCGCCCCCGAGAACCGCGGCGCACTGCCGGCCTGGAGGACTCCGTCCCGGGTACGCAGCGAGCCGCGCGCCTTCAGATGCGGGTGCTCGGCCGCCTCGACCAGTCCCAGGACGGGCGTCACGCAGCAGTCGGTGTGCTCGAGCTCGGCCGCCCAGACATCGCGCGGCTTGGTGAGGAACACGTCGGCGATCCGCCGCCGAAGGTCGGGCCAGCGGGACTCGTCGAGCTGGTGACGTGGGTCGTCGTTCAGTCCCAGGTGCTGGAGCAGGGCGGAGTAGAACTTGCCCTCACCGGCACCCACAGCGACGTGCTGGCCGTCGGCGCACTCGTAGACGGAGTAGAAGGGGGCGCCTCCGTCGAGCACGTTCACCCCGCGCTGGTCCTGCCACAGCCCACCGGCATACATGGCGTGGGTGCTGGAGAGCAGGTGGGAGACCCCGTCCACGATCGCCGCGTCGACGACCTGGCCGATCCCGGTCGCCGCCGCCTCGCGGAGAGCAGCCAGCAGCCCGATGACGAGGTAGGTGCCTCCGCCACCGAAATCGCCAACGTAGTTCACGGGGACCGTCGGGGGTCCCCCGGCGGCGCCGATGCCATGGAGGGCACCCGTGAGAGCGATGTAGTTGATGTCGTGGCCGGCGGTGCTGGCAAGTGGACCCTCCTGTCCCCAGCCGGTCATCCGCGCGTAGACCAGCCGCGGGTTGCGCGCCAGGCACTCGGTGGGACCGAGCCCTAGGCGCTCCGCGACCCCGGGTCGAAAAGGGTCGGTGAGCGCATCGGCGCAGTCGACCAGCGAGAGCACGATCTCGACGGCCTCCGGCCTCTTGAGGTCGAGCGCCAGCGACCTCTTGCCGCGGTTGAGCAGGTCGAACTTCGGAGCGGACGTCGCCTCAACACCGCCATGGGCCGGACGAGCTCGGTCGACACGGACGACGTCCGCCCCGAGATCGGCCATCAGCATGGTGGCGAAGGCGCTGGGTCCCAGACCGCCGAGCTCGACGATCGAGATGCCTGCCAGTGGTCCCGCCATGCGTGTCTCCTCGTGGGTCGGTGTGCCACACCACCATAAACCTATTGCTGTATGGTTCTGTCGATCCGAGCCACAATGAACGGACATCTCCATGCGCGCACTCGTTGTCGGCGGCACGGGACCGACCGGACCGCACCTCCTCGACGGTCTTCTCGAGCGCGGGTACGACGTCACCATCCTGCACCGCGGAGTCCACGAGCCCGAGGGACTGCCCGACGTACACCACCTGCACGCCGACCCGCACTTCCGCGAGACGCTGGACGAGGCGATCGGCAACCAGTCGTGGGACGTCGTCGTCGGCACCTATGGCCGCCTCAAGGTGGTGGCCCAAGCCTTCGCCGGACGCTGCGGTCACTTCATCGGTGTCGGCGGGGTGCCGGTCTACCGCGGCTTCCTGGACCCCTCCGACACCCGACCGCACGGCATGCGGCTTCTCGCTCGCGAGGACGGCCCGCTGGCGGACGCCTACGAGCCGGTCGCCCCGTTCGCCGGAAAGATCGTGGCCGCCGAGCGCGAGGTCTTCCGGCTCGGTGCCGCCGGGGCGTACGCCGCCACGATGGTGCGCTACTCCCAGATCTACGGGCCCCGCAACATCGTGCCGTGGGAGTGGTCCGTGCTGAAGCGCGTCGCCGACGGCCGGCGCCGGATGATCCTGCCCGACAACGGACTGTGGATCGTCACGCGGTGCGCGGCCCGCAACGCGGCGGAGGTGCTGCTGCGCGCCGTCGACCATCGGACGGCAGCTGACGGTGAGGCGTTCAACGTCGCCGACGACGACCAGCAGACCACCCGGCAGTGGGCGCAGAGCATCGCGATGCTGCTAGGCGCCGAGCTGGAGCTGGTCGGCATCCCGGCACAGCTCGCCCCGTCGGCGATGGGCGAGCTCCTCTCCCCCAGCGCCGAGCCCCACGTCCTGGTCGACGCCACCCGGGCCAAGTCGCTCCTCGGCTACCGCGAGGTCGTCAGCGCCGCCGACGCCCTGGCCGAGACGGTGCAGTGGCTGCTCGAGCATCCGGTCACGGCCGCTGACTACCCGACGTACAACGCACGCTTCGACTACGCCCTGGAGGACCGGCTCCTCGCAGCCTGGGAGCAGGCCTGCGCCTGGGTCCGCGAGCAGGCGCCCGACGAGCTGGTGCCGATGGCCCACGCCATGCCGCACCCCACCTCACCTTCGCTGCAGGCGGACGAACGAGGTCGCTGACGCCAGCGGCCGGGCGCGTGCCAGCTCAGGTCGGCGTGAGGTCGGTCGCGACGATCCGACGCGGGTGGAGGGTCACCTTGCTGCGGGTCTCACCGGGGGCGTCGTGGTCGTGGAAGTCGTGGCCGTAGCGGGCTCCGGCGTGGGCCGCGAACGCGAAGACGGGGTCTGGCTCCATCTGGACGTCGGCACGCACCTCGAGGGTCCGGTACTTGTTGTCCGGGTCGACCACGAACAGCGTCGCCACCGGCGTACGGCGCAGGTTGCGCGCCTTGCGCCGCGCGTCGTTGAGGGAGATCTGGAACCGCCCCGTCGCCTCGTCGAAGTGGAAGGCGACGGCGGTGACCTGGATCCCCCCGTCGGGCGTGAGCGTGGACAGCGTCGCCGTCATCGCTCGAGTGAGGTCCCGATGGCTCTCGGGCACGACGCGGGCGGACCAGCCGGCAGCGATCCCGTCGAGGGTCGAGGCCAGGTCAGCCGGTGCGGAGAGGAACGGCGAGTGGTCGCCGGCGATGACGACGGCAGGGCGGCCGGTCAGGGCCAGCGCGGCCCAGTCGCTCCACGGGGCACCGACGGCCGCGTCGGCGTCGGTCCGGACCAGCACGGACGGGACGCGGATCTGGCGCAGCTCGGCCGGGGGCACCATCCCGGCGAGACCTTGCGGACGGATCCGGGTGGCCGCGGCGGCAGCGACGTCCGGGGGGCAGGCGGAGTAGAAGTAGCGGATCGCGTCGGCCTGCGACATGTGCACCATGCCGTCGTCGCCGACCGGGTTGGCCTCCGGCGGGATCAGCAGCAGGTCGGCGGGCTGGTCCGGCGCCTGCTCCGCCGAGTAGGGGATGGCCGGGCAGAGCAGGATCAGGCCCACCAGCGGGAGCCGTTCCTCCAGGGCGAGCGCGGTGGCCGCGCCGAGTGAGTGCGCCACCACGACCAGCGGCTCACCCGTGTCGAACGCCGCGACTGCGGCCGCGACGTACTCCTCGGGGCCGGCTGTCGGGTCGTCGACGGGCAGGTCCACCAACCGGACCTGGTGTCCGAGCGCCTCGAGCTCGGGCACCAGCAGCCCCCAGCACGAGCTGTTGTGGGCCCCGCCGTGGACCAGACCGACGATCATGACGCTCCTCCTGAAGGGAATCCGCCGGCCTTGGAGACCATGGACGGGACGGTTGTGCCGAGCCGCTCGCCGACGTACTCCGCGGCCGAGACGAGCGCCGGGACGGAGAGCCCCGAGGACAGCCGGGAGCGGTCCAGGAGGTAGACGAGGTCCTCGGTCGCGATGTTGCCGGTGGCACGCGGGGCGAACGGGCAGCCGCCGATGCCGCCGATGCTCGCGTCCAGGACGCGCACACCACCGTCGAGCGCAGCGACCGCGTTGGCGTAGCCCGTGTTGCGGGTGTTGTGGAAGTGCGCCCGCAGGGGGATGTCGGTCAACGTGCGCGCGATGCCGAAGAGCTCGGTCACCTGGCGCGGCACGCCGACGCCGATCGTGTCGGCCAGCGCGATCTCGACCGCGCCGGCCGCGGCGGCCCGGGCGACCAGGCCGGCCACCACGTCCACCTGCACCTCGCCCTCGAACGGGCATCCGAAGGCGGTGGCGACGGTGACCGATGCGGGCAGACCGACGGACGCGGCGGCCTCGAGGACCTCCTCCACCATCACCGCCAGGGCGTCGGTCGACGCGTTCTGGTTGCGTCGGTTGAACGTGTCGCTGGCGGCAATAACCAGGTTGATCTCGTTGACGCCGGACTCGAGCGCCCGCTCGAAACCGCGTCGGTTCAGCACCAACCCGATGTAGGAGACGTCCTCCCGCTCCGGGACCTGGGCCATCACCTTCTCGGCGTCGGCCATCTGGGGCACGGCATCGGGGCGGACGAAGGAGACGGCTTCCATCCGCCGCACGCCGGCGGCGATGGCGAGCTCGATCAGACGGACCTTGTCCTCGGTGGCCAGGATCGTCGACTCGTTCTGCAGGCCGTCGCGGGGCGCGACCTCGACGACCTCGACATCGTTGACCCCGGGGATGCTCACGCCAGCACCGCCGCACGACGATCGCTCAGCGTCTCGACGCGGGTCGCGGCGACGTAGCCCTCGCGGACCGCGGTCTTGTAGGACCGCGGGAGGAGCGCATCGCCGACGTACTCGACCGGGACCCCGAGGTCCTCGAGCCATGGCTCGCGGCGCGGGGCAGCGCGCACGACCATGACGACGAGACCCGCTCGGTGGGTGGAGAAGGTGTGGCCCATGACGTCCTCGACCTCGGCGGAGGTGGGGTCGATCGCGGTCACCATCGAGAGGGTGAGCGCCTCGAAGCGACCGGTCCCGCGCAGACGCCCGATCGCGGTCGCGGGTCGCCCGGTCGCGTCGATGGGCAGGCCCACCGAGGCGAACGGCGTCACGAAGGTGACGCGGGTCCCGTGGCTGACCAGGAGCTCGGCGACGCCGAGAGCGGGGTAGTCGCCGATCTCGTCGAGCACCACCGCGTGGTCGGGGAAGTCGGTCATCGTCAGCACCGCGGTCGTGTCGACGACGTGGTGCAGGTCCGCTCCGGGAATGGCTGCGCCCGGTCGAGCAGACTGCCGGGCCCCGGTCTTCGGGGTGGAGCCCGTGGCAGCGATGACCACGTCAGGCGCGGTCGCCAGCACCTGCTCGCGGTCGGCCCGGGTGCCGAGCCGGACATCGACGCCCTCGCGGTCGAGCTCACGGGCGGACCACGCCGTGATGTCGAGCATTCCGGGGGCGTTCGGGATCACGGCGGCGGCGCGGCGAGCGAGGCCGCCGAGCTGCTCGCTCTCCTCGAAGAGTGTGACGACGTGGCCGGCGACGGCTGCCACCCGGGCAGCCTCCATCCCGGCCGGACCGCCACCCACCACCGTCACGCGTCGGGTGCGACGCGTGGGCGTCGGCAGGTCACGGGTGCCGGCGCCGCCAGGCAGGGCTGGGTTCACGGCGCAGCGGATGGCGCCCTGGGTGATGATCGAGCGCTGGCACTCGTTGCACCCGATGCAGGGCCGAACCCGGGCCGCCTCACCACCGGTCGACTTGCGGACCAGGTCGGGATCGGCGATGTGGGCACGGGTCATGCCGATGAGGTCGCACACGCCCGAGGCGATGGCCGCGTCCGCGTGCTCGAGGGTGCGGTAGCGACCGGTGACGAGGGTCGGCACCGCGAGCCCCCGCGACGGGACTTCGTTCCACGCGAGCTCGTAGCCAGCGTCCCGCTCCATCCCGCCGGTCATCAGGGGGAAGGACTCGGGCGTGCGGCCGCCCAGGGAGAAGCCGACCATGTCGACCAGTCCGCGCTCCTCGAGGACGCGGCCGACGGCCAGCAGGCCCTCGGAGTCCAGTCCGCCCGGTCCGATGTCCGCACTCAACCGGACGCCGAGCACGAAGCCGGGTCGGGTCTCGGCTCGCATCCGTTCCAGTATCTCGGTCAGGTAGCGGAGCCGGTTGGCGAAGCTGCCCCCGTAGTCGTCCTCGCGGCGGTTGTAGAGCGGTGAGAGGAAGTGGTTGACCAGGTAGTGATGTGCGCCGTGGACCTCGCAGCCGTCGAGGCCGGCGTCCGACATCACCTTCGCCGCGTGGACGAACGCGTCCTGGATCTCGGCGATCTCGCCCAGGGTCATGGCGCGCGCGGGTGCGCCGTTGATCCCGTCGTTGTCCGACGGGGAGTAGGCCGGCACACCTTCGGGCAGCGGGGGCGACGCGGCCCCACCGTGGTTGGCCTGCCCGATCAGCGCGGCACCCTCGGCGTGAACGGCCGCGGCGAGCCGGGACAGCCCCGGCCCGACGTCCTCGCGGTAGAGCTGGAACGACGCCGGCCGGTAGGTCGGGTGCACCGCTCCAGCCTCGGTGATGAGCAGCCCCACCCCACCGCGAGCCCTGGCGACCAGGTAGTCGATGAGCGTGTCGGAGACGAGTCCCTGCTCGGCGTAGCCGGTCATGTGCGCCGTGGTCGTGACCCGGTTGCGCACCGTCAGCTCACCGATCTGCAACGGCGAGAGGACCGACTCGAACCTCACCCTCAGACCGAGCTTCCACCCGAGTAGCGGACCCATGTCGGTCGGGCCCACTCCCCCTCGAAGCGCGCGGCCGCGAGTGACCCCTCGGTGATCGCGGGTTCGAGCGTGCGCGGGCCGAGGGCGTCGCCAATCACGTAGAGCCTCGGGATGTCCTCGAGCTGGGCCTGGAAGTCGTGGTCGGGGATGGCTCCGGACATGAACACGAACGCGTTCACGTCGAGCACCGTGAGGCGGTTGGGGGCAGCGAGGGGAGCAATGGTGACCCGGCCTGGCTCCACGGCGTGCACCAGCGTGCGCGTGTAGAGCTCGTAGTTGCCCTTGTAGAGCTCCTCCGCGTGGGGTGCGGCGGCGTAGTCGTACGCCACAGGGATGTTTGCGGCCAGGTTGGAGAAGCGCGTGACGTGGTGGACCTGGTGGCCCGCGCGGACCAGCGTCTCCGCGACGTCGATGCCTTCGTAGTGCCCGATCTCGTCGACCAGGAGCACCGGACCCGTGATGTCCGCGCCCGCCATCACGTCCCAGCCGGTGTGCAGCTCGACGTCGTCCAGGCCGGCCGGCGGCTCGCCCGGGCGCCAGGCCTGGAAGCCGTCGCGGCGTGGGGTGGCACCCGTTGCGACGACGACCTCGTCGGCTCCGATCGCGTCGACGTCGGCGCGGGAACGAAGATCCGAGCCAAGGACGACCTCGACGCCGAGCCGCGCCATCTCGTTCTCGTAGTAGGGCAGCAGGTCCGCGAGGTCGGAACGCGAGGGCGAGAGCTTGATCAGGTTGAGCTGGCCGCCGAGACGGTCGGACCTCTCGTGGAGCACGACACGGTGCCCGGCCAGGGCGCACGATCGCGCGGCTTCCATGCCTGCCGGCCCGCCGCCGATGACGAGCACGGTGCGCTGTCGCCGGCTGACCTGCATCAGCGCGTCACCGCGGGTGCTCTCGTGGCCGCACGCCGGGTTGACGACGCAACCCATCAGGCCACGACTGGTGAGACCGCCGGCGCACGCCTGGTTGCAGGAGATGCACGGGCGCACCTCAGCGAGGCGCCCTTCCTGGGTCTTGCGGACCAGGTGGGGGTCGGCGATCAGGGCCCGGACCATCGAGACCATGTCTGCCTCACCGTTGCGCAGAATCCGCTCGGCGTCCTGGAGGGAGAGGATCCGTCCGGTGATCATGGTCGGCAGCGTCGCCTGCTTGGTGATCGCACCGGTGGCCTGCTGGACCATGTAGCCGCGCGGCTCCCGGGTGACGCCGATCAGCTTGGAGCGTCGGTAGTGGGATCCGTACGAGATGTTGAGGTAGTCGACCAGCCCGTCCCGCTCGAGACCGTGCATCACCTCCACGATGTCGTCCGCCGTGGTCATGTGGTCGGCGCCGTCGGGCGAGAGCCGAACGCCGAGCACGAAGCCCGTCCCCACGCGCGCTCGGATCGCTCGCAGGGTCTCGACCAGGATCCGGGCACGGTTCTCCAGCGAACCGCCGTACTCGTCGGTGCGTAGGTTGGTGGCCGGCGACAGGAACGACGAGAAGATGTAGCTGTGGCCGCCGTGCACCTCGACGCCGTCCAGACCTGCCGCCTTGACCCGGCCGGCCGCGGCTGCGAAGCCCTCGATGACCTCGTCGATCATGGTCTTGGTCATCGGTCGCGGCACGATGTTGAGCACCGGGTCCACGATCGCGGAGGCCGCCCAGGGTGCAGACCCGTCGTGGGCGTACAGGGTCGGGCCACCGTGCATGAGCTGCTGGAACAGCTTCATTCCCTCGCCCTGCACCGCCGCCGCCATGTCGGCCAGACCATCGACGATGTCGTCGGTGGTGAGGTCTAGGAAGCCCGGGGCGCTCCAGTGCACCTGGCCGCCCTCGGCGAAGCCCAGGGCGACACCGCCGCGAGCCCGCTCCAGCTGGTAGGCCTTCATGGTCTCGCTGACCATGCCCCGGGCGAAGCCGGTGCCGTGCGCGGCCCGCACGATGCGGTTGCGTAGCGTCACGTTGCCGATGGTCAGCGGCTGCCACACGAGCTCCAGTGCCCGCTCGTTCTCTTCACTCAGGTCCACTGCGCTCACCGACGTACTCCCTCGTTGTCTCGCTGTGGCCGCTCAGGAGAGCTGGTCGCGCAGCACGTTCTTCTGGATCTTGCCGGTCACGTTGCGGGGGAAGTCGTCGACGACGATCACCCGGATCGGGACCTTGTACTTCGCCAGCCGTTCGGCCACATGAGCGATCACGACGCTCTCGTCGATTGTCCGCCCCTCCTCCGCGACCACGACCGCGTAGCCGACCTCGCCCCACTTCTCGTCGGGCATCCCGACGACGGCCGCGTCCTGGACGTCAGGATGAGCCGCGATCACACGCTCGACCTCGGCCGCGAAGACGTTCTCCCCGCCAGACTTGTACATGTCCTTGAAGCGGCCCCGCAGCGCGACGTACCCGTCCTCGTCGATCGACACGGCGTCGCCGCACTTGAACCAGCCGGCCTGCGTGTCCGGGTCGGTGTCGGCCTCGCGGCGCCAGTAGCCGGGAGAGATCGACGGCCCGCGGACCCAGGCCTCGCCGACCCCACCCGGAGCCACGTCCTCATTGGTCACCGGGTCGACCACACGGATCTGGACGTGCTGGACCGGGTAGCCCACCGTGTGCGACTTCTCGACGCGCATCGACTTGGGCATCAGGGTCATGCTGGGGCCCATCTCTGTGGCGCCCCAGCCGGCCTGCAGCTCGAGGCCGCGCTCGCTGTAGTAGGCGCCGACGTCGGGCGGGATGGCGCCGCCACCGACCATGCCGGCGTCGATGTGGGCGTACGACGCGTCCGGCGCCGAGTTCTCCAGGATCATCCGCCACATGACCGGCGCAGCGTTGAAGTGCGTGAATCCGTGTGACGCGTTGCCGAGCAGCTCGGCGGCCCGCGGAGGATCGAAGCGGCGCATGATGCTGATCCGGCCACCTGCCATCAGGGTCGGGTTGACGATCGCGTTCAGACCCGCGGCGTGGAAGAGCGGAAGCGCACTCAGGTAGCGGGCGGGCGGACCGCTGATCGCCATCTCGTGCTGGACGTTCATCGCGTGCCAGGCCATCCCGCCCAGGGTGATCAGTGCGCCCTTGGGCAGCCCGGTGGTCCCCGACGTGTAGAGCATCTGTGTGGTCTGGTCGCTGAGGTAGCGCCCCGTCGGCCGGTGCGCGGCCGCGTTGTCCATCAGCACGTCGAGATCGCGCGGCGCATCGGGGCAGGACCAGCTGGCCAGCCTCAGGTCGAGCTGCTCGGACAATTGCGTCGCGGTCGCCTGCCAGGTGTCGTCGTGGACCAGCAGCGAGACCTCGGCGTCCTTGCAGAGGACCTCGATCTCCAGGGTCGTGAGTCGCCAGTTGAACGGCACGAAGATGGCGCCGGAGCGGATGCATGCGAACTGCAGCGCGAGGGTGCGCCAGTCGTCGTCCGCGATCAGGCCGACCCGGTCACCACGACGGATACCGAGCTCGGCGAGGACGGTGCTGAGCCGCGCGACCCGGTCCTCGAGCTGGTTCCACGTCACCTGTTGACCGCTGTCGAGACTCTCGACAGCGATCTCGGTGCCGTAGCGGCCGGCGTTGAAGGCGACCCAGTCGGTCAGGTGAGTGGCCACTCTGCTGCTCCTCGAAGGTCGTGACGGTGGGAAGGTGCTGGCCCGCGAGCGCATGGTCCATTGTGGCCCCGGTCACGAATCAAGCGGTCGAGCGCCGAGAAACCTAACACCATGTGGTTTGTTGGTCAACGGTCAGAACACCCGGTTCTCCCGACCGACCGTGCAGGACACAGGGAACGGCAGCGCGCGCTGATCGCTCGCGATGCGCCCGGCGACGTCGCGAGCCGAGGCGACGTCGGGGAACCAGACCTCGAGCATGCCGTCCCAGGAGCGCGCGGGCACCTCGCGGCCGCCGAGCCCGGAGTCCGCATCGAGGGCGACGCTCCAGCGGTGGGCGAGCGCGACCTCCGCGCCCGGGATAGCTGACAAGGCCGCCACGAGTCGTCGCCCCGAACCCTCGTCGACTCCGACAGTCGAGGCGAAGACGAAGAGTGTGCGGCCGTCCGACGTTCGCGACTCCGGGGGTCCACCGAACGACTCCACCAGCAGCACGGGCGACATCGACGCGCGGTCGGTGAAGGCAGCCTCGTCCGGAACGGCTTCCTCCTGGTACTCCGGACTCTCGCGCAGCATCTCGATCGCGGCCAGGTCGGCGAACGTCGCGAGGGGCACCCCGTCGTGGCGCCAGGAGTGCGGCCGGCCAGCCGGCTGCTCCTCGGGGTCGATGTGGGCCTGGGTGTACGCCGCGAGGCCGGGCATCCGCCGGGCGATGGCCGCGTGCTCCTCGCGCCAATGGCGCGAGAACTCCTCCCACGTGAGCTCCGGCCTGCGCCGGACGGGGGCGACCGAGCGGATGGATCGGGACCTCGTCGTCATGGGTCCAGAGTGGCGTGCGCCACATCTATTCGTCAAACCTTTGACAATTGTCGTTGGGTTGAGGACAGTGGACTCGTCCCCACAGCGGGGACACCAGATCCGCGCAGAACCCACCAGAGGAGGGGCCGCCGTGATTCACCACCTGGCCATCACACCGAAGAACTTCGACGTGTCGCACAAGTTCTACACCGAGGTCATGGGCTTCGAACTCGTCAAGATCGTCAAGCGCCAGGCCATGGGCGGCGCCAAGTCGGGCTGGACCAAGCATGTGTTCTACGAGACCGCCAAGGGCTCGGGCTCCTACTTCGTCCTGTGGGACCTGCACCTCAACGGTGTCGACCTGCCCGAGGACTGGGACCCGTCGATCTCGGTCGGTCTGGGGCTCCCCTGGTGGATCAACCACATCGCCTTCGAGGTCGGAGACCTCGACGAGCTCGAGGTGAAGAAGCAGCACTGGCTGGCCAACGGCCAGAAGGTGAGCGAGGTCGTCCACGAGTTCATCACGTCGATCTACACCAAGGACCCGGACGGCAACATGGTCGAGTTCACGACCAACACCCGTCCGCTCACCGAGGAGGACAAGATCGAGGCACTGGAGCTCCTCGCGAACGACGAGCCCGCCTCCGACCCGGACTACCCGGGAGTCATCTACCTGCCGGACGGCCGGATCATCGAGGCCCCGTCCTCCTCCTGACCCGGCCCCGATCCGGCTGTTCCAGTTCGACCCGCCCCGTGCGGGCAAACCACGAGAGGTGGCCTGCCATGGGCTGGTCGATGTACACCGCGAAGTTCGGCGCCACGAGGCCGTCCTTCCTCCCCGTCGTCGAGGACCCGGAGCACGCCACCGAGGTGGTGCACCGGGGCCTCGACTGGATGTTTCCCGAGGTCCTGATCACCGCTGACACCGCGGCTATCCGTCTGTCGATGAACGCACCGTCGGCCGAGGCCGCGCTGGCACACCTGCGGGGAAGCTACAAGTCCGCGCTGTACACGGCCGGCGTCTGGCAGGTGGGCAACTGGCCGCTGCACCTGCTCAGTGTGGAGGCCGGGCTGCCCGCCGAGGTCCAGGCGGCCGTGGACGGCGGCGCCGAGCTCGCGGGCACCGTACAGCACGGGGATGGTCTCCATCTCGTCGGCTGACCCGGCGCACGGGCTCCCCGGCGGGTCAGACCTTCGCCTTGCCCCGTCGTCCGTTCGACTTACGGGCGTCCTTCAGCTGGATCGAGCTCTCGATGATCGAGATCATCGACGAGGCCATCACCTCGAAGAGCTCCACCGTCGACATGCCTCGCGCCTTGAGCGCTGCGTGCAGGTGGGGCGTGGCCAGCTCGGAGCCCTCGGGCTCCGCCGGACCCACCAGGCCGACCTCCTGCAGGGCACTGGTGATGGCGAGCAGCTCCAGGCTCTCCATCAGCGGCGCGATCATGGACAGAGGAACGCCCTCGTCCTGCAGGCGCTGGACGCTGGCCTCCACCTCGGCCAGGCCGATTCCGAGCGGCGCGCGTCGCAGCATGATGGGGATCAGCTCGGGGTGGGACACCAACGCCTGCCGGGTCCGGTAGGCGTTGAGCGGAAGCCACACCCGCCAGTTCTCGTTCTCCTCGCGCGGCGTCGCCACGTCGGCCAGGGCGAGCAGCGTGACACCCACGAGGATGTCGTCCTTGTTCTTGAAGTGGTGGTAGAGCGAGGCGCCGTTGACGTTGAGGGCCTCTCCGAGCCGACGGATGCTGAGCGCAGACAAGCCCTCGGAGTCGACGATCTCCAACGCTGCCTCGAGAGCCTTGCGCCGCGAGATGAGCGGCACCTTCGGTCGAGCCATGGAGGATCTCCTTCGAAACGGCCGCCGGTGCGGCTCATCGTGCGACAGACTTTAATCGATCATCGTTGGCATGTGCACGGTCTCGCGCGCACTTCGTCGGCGCGCCGATGACGGCCGACGAGCTGGCCGGCCGTGTCGCCCGACCTGCAACCAGCACACCCGGACGCAACGCAGCTCGGACCATCGCCATCGTGGCCGTGCTCATGTCCGTCTCGCCGTTCACGGTGGACATGTACCTGCCGGCTCTCCCCCGCATCCAGCACGATCTCGGCGCGACGCCTTCCCAGGTACAGCTCTCGCTGACGGGCGTGCTCCTCGGCCTGGCGCTGGGCCAGCTCGTCATCGGCCCACTGGCCGACGCCTTCGGTCGTCGTCGGCCGGTGATGATCGGCCTCGCCTGCCACGTCCTTGCCTCGCTGCTGTGCTTCCAGGCCCACGACGTCTTCCTCCTCGCGGGGCTTCGTTTCCTGCAGGGCCTGGCCTGCGCTGCGGTTGCCGTGGTCTCCATGGCCACCGTGCGGGACCTCTTCGCCGGCGCCGACTACGCCCGGGTGATGTCACGGATGTTCCTGGTCATCGGCATCGCGCCGGTCATCGCCCCGGCGATCGGCGGGGTGATCCTGTCGTTCACCGACTGGTCCGCGATCTTCCTCGGGTTGGCCGGCCTGGGCCTGGGCCTGCTCGTCATCAGCATCGTCGCCTTTCCCGAGACGTTGCCACCCGAGCGCCGCAACCCTCCGACATTCGCGGCCAGCGCCACGTCGTACCGTGCGCTCCTGTCGGACCCGACGTACCTTGCGCTGATCCTCGTCGGCGGACTGATGTTCTCGACCCTGTTCAGTTACGTGTCCGGCGCGTCCTTCGTGTTCCAGGACCGGTTCGGGCTCAGCGCGCAGCAGTTCACCGTGGTCTTCGCGTCCAACGCGGTCGCACTCACCGTCCTCGCGCAGGTGAACCCGATGCTGATCCGCCGGTTCGGACCGGCCCGCGTGCTCACGTGTGCGACCGTCACCGGCCTGGCCAGCGCGGTCGCCCTCCTCCTGATGCTCACCGTGCTGGACGCGGGCACCGTCCCCGTGATCGGGGCCTTGGCCGTGAGCGTGGCGTCCTACGGCGTGAGCATGCCCAACAGCCAGGGCCTGGCCCTGAACCGACAGGGACACCGGGCCGGGACGGCGGCCGCCCTGATGGGGTTCACGCAGTTCGTGATCGGAAGTATGGTCGCCCCGACGGTGGGTCTCGGCGGCGCCGACGGCGTGGCCATGGCGGCCACCATGGTGGCCGCCACCGCGGGCGCGACCACCCTCATGGTGGTGGTGGTACGACGGCATCCCGACACCATGGCCGTCCGTTGAATCGCTTTACACCCCGAATCCATCACTGTTAAGTTTCCGCCATGTCCCACCTCTCCCGCGACGAACGACCCCTGGTGGTGGGCATCGGCGGCACCGTCCGCAGCGACTCCAGCTCCGAGGCCGGCCTGCGGTCCGCGCTCGCGGCCGCCGAGTCTGCCGGGGCACGCACCATCTGCCTGACAGCGCACGACATCGCACTTCCGTTCTACGAGCAGCGCACGCCACGATCGGCGAGCGCTGTCCGCCTCGTCGAGACCCTCCGCGCTGCGGACGGCCTGATCGTGTCGAGCCCGGGCTATCACGGAGCCATCTCGGGCCTGGTCAAGAACGCCCTCGACTACGCAGAGGACCTCGCCGCGGATCCGCGGCCCTACCTCGACGGCCTGCCCGTCGGGTGCGTGGGGGTCGCCTACGGCAAGCAGGCTGCGGTGGCCGTGATCGACCAGCTCCGCAGTATCGCCCACGCGCTGCGCGCCTTCCCGACGCCGTACGCCGCGGCGGTGGTCGCTGAGCGGGGCGCCTTTCTCGACGGCCGGTGCGTCGACCCGGAGCTGGATGCCCAGTTCGCCCGCGTGGGCGTCCAGGTCGCGACCTTCGCCGCGGCCACCCGGGTCGCCCCCGGGCGCTTCGAGCCGGTCGCCTGACGAATACCGCTCAGCGGTTGCCGAACTCGGGTGGCCGCTTCTCGAGGAACGCCGCGACGGCCTCGCGGTGGTCTGCGGTCAGCACTGCGGTGACCTGGGTCCGGTTCTCGAGGTCGAGTCCGGCAGCCTGGCTGCCGACCTCCAGCTGCGACCACATCACCTGCTTGGTCATCCGTACCCCGTAGGGACTGTTCGCCGCGATCGAGCGCGCGACGTCCAGCGCCGTCTCCTGCAGCCGGTCACGAGGGACGAGCCTGGACACCAGGCCGATCCGCTCGGCCTCCAGGGCCTCGACGAACCGACCGGTCAGCAAGAGCTCGAAGGCGCGTGAGGCACCGACCAACCGGGGCAGGATCCAGCTCACCCCGATGTCGCACGCAGACAGCCCGATCTTGACGAACGCCGCGTTGAAGCGGGCGTCATCCGAGCACACGCGGACATCGGCGGCGAGGGCGAGCGCGAATCCCCCGCCGGAGGCAGCCCCCTGGACCGCAGCCACGACTGGCATCCGGAGGGAGCGGAGCCGCGTGACCAGAGTGGCGATGTGCTCCTGGACCGACATCCAGTCGGCGACCGAGCCCGACCCGTCGCCGCCCGGCGCGATGCCGTGGCCGTGCAGGTGGGCGCCGGCGCAGAAGTGCTTGCCCGCCGCCGTCAGCACCACGACGCGAACGTCGGTGCGCTGGGCGAGTCCGGCGAGCACGTCGTGCAGGTCCTGGACGATCCCCGCCTCGAGGGCGTTGAAGCGCTCCGGCTCGTCGAGGCGCACCTCGATGACCCCGTCGCCGTGGTCGTCGGTCGTCACCGACGCACGCCGTCCGCCGCTCACGATCCCTCCAGCGAGGTGAACTCGTCGCCGCCGAGGAGTGCCCCGCCGTCGACGACCAGGACCTGGCCCGTCACCCACGACGAGACATCGGTGACGAGGTACTCCGCCGCTGCTGCGACGTCGGTCGGTTGCCCGAAACGGGGCACCGGCCATCCGCCGTACACAGCCTCGCCGTGCGCGACCAGCGGGGCCGAGAACCGGGTGTCGACGACCCCCGGGGCGACGCCGTTGACGCGGATCCGGGGGCCGAGCTCGACGGCCAGCTGGGCGGTCAGGTAGTCGAGCGCAGCCTTGCCCATCCCGTAGACGCCGGAGGGGCTGCCGGGGGTGCGAGCCAGGTTGGACGAGACCATCAGCACCGCGCCCGGGCCGGTGGCACCGAGCCCCTCCTCGACTGCCAGCTGCGTCCAGCGCAGCGGCGCCCAGAGGTTGACGTCGATGATCTTGGTCCAGCGGCCACGGTCTACCGTCGACGTGGGGCCGAAGTGCGGGTTGACCGCGGCATTGTTGACCAGCACGTCGAGTGATCCCCAACGCTCACGGGCCGCCGCGAGCACGGCGCGGGCGCCGTCCTCGTCGGACACGTGGAGGGCGACCCCGACGGCTGTCTCGCCCGAGGGGTCCAGTCGGGCCGCCGCTGCCTTCACGACGTCGGCGTTGCGCGCGGTCAGGACGACCCGGGCGCCGAGTCCGTGCAGTCGCTCGGCAACCGCCAGGCCGATCCCTCGCGAGGCGCCCGTGACGACCGCGACCCGTCCGGTCATGGTTGCCGCCACGGTGGGCGCGGCCTCCGTGGTGCTGGTCATCGCGCGCCCCTCGTCCTCGTTGACACCACCGTGTGGCATGCCTAGCATCGTAAAACAAATGCTGGTTGGTTACTAGGAGAGTGGCATGTCTGTGGAGACCTTCGACCACACGTCCGAAGACCATGCCCAGCGGTGGCGCGACATCTACGCGGCGGCGCGTGCCTCGACCCCGGTGATCCGGTCGGAGGAGCACGGCGGCTACTTCGTGCTGACGAAGCACGCTGACATCAGCGACGCGCTGCGCAACTTCAAGGCGTTCTCCTCCGAGCGCTCCTGGCACGACGATGGCACCGACAAGGGTCTCGGCGTCGCCATCCCGCATCAGCCGATCCGGGTGGGCATCCTCGAGATGGACCCTCCGGAGCACTTGAAGTACCGACGGCTGCTCACCCCCTGGTTCACCCGCCAAGCCATCGACCGAGGCCGCGGCCGGATCCAGCAGATCGCGACCTGGTCGATCGACCGGATCATCGACAAGGGCCAGTGCGACATCGTGACCGACCTGGCCGGCCCGTTCCAGGCGATTGTCATCCTCGACATCCTGGGCATCCCGCTCGAGCGGTGGGCGGCGTACGCCGATGTCGCGGACCGGATGGTCCGGCAGACGGAGGACCGGGGCGAAGGCGCCCTGTGGATGCGCGAGGACGTCCGGGCAGAGGTCACCCGGCAGCGCGCCGACCCCCAGCCGGGCCTGATCTCCGGCCTCAACCAGGCCGTCGTGGACGGCGAGCCGCTGAGCATCGACTGGGCCACCGAGCTGGTCAACATGCTGCTGCTGGGTGGCGAGGGCACGACCATCGCGACCATCGCGCACATGCTCAAGCACCTCTACGACCGACCCGAGGACCGGGCCCGTCTGGCAGGCGACCCGTCGATACTGCCGACGGCCGTCGACGAGATGATGCGCTTCCACAGTCCTTCCCCCGGTCTCGCCCGGACTGTGGTGACCCCGGTCGAGGTCGGAGGCCACACCTTCCAGCCCGGCGATCGGGTGCTGCTCTCCTACGCCTCAGGCAACCTCGACGAGGGCGTGTTCCCCGACGCGACCACGCCCGACCTGACCCGCAAGCCCAACCCCCATCTGGCGTTCGGGGGGGGCGTGCACCGCTGTCCCGGGGCATTGCTGGCGTCGGCCGTGGCGGAGATCTTCCTGGGCGAGCTGCTGCGCCGCATCCCCGAGTACGACGTCACCGAGGTCCGCGCCTACGACCGGATCCCGCTGACCAACGGCTACTTCTCGATGACGATGAGCTTCGACCCGGGTCGGCGCGAGAGCGGTGACGTTGGCGACCTACCCCACCTCGACGGCCCGAAGGTGCGTCCGGCCGGGTGACTGCCGAGCAGACGATCCCTGTCTTCGACCACCACTCCCCGGAGTTCGCCAGCGCATGGCCCGAGATCTACCGGGTCCTGCGCGAGCACGAGCCGGTCGCCAGGTCGCCGCGGCACGGTGGTTTCTGGACGGTGAGCCGCTACGACGACGTACGCCGGAGCCTGCAGGAGCCGGAGACCTTCGCGTCGGGACGCGAGCTGGAGATCAACGGCCGTACGGTCGGTGGCGCGACCGTGCCGGTCACCGCCTCCCGCTTGGGCATGATGGAGATGGACCCGCCGATCTCGCTGGCCTACCGTCGCCTGGTCACGCCCTACTTCTCGGCGCGGGCGGTGCGTGAGTACGCACCCCGCCTGCGAACCATCGTCGACTGGGCGCTCGACCGCAGCATCGAGTCCGGCCGAATGGACGTGGCCTCCGACCTCGGCGCGATGCTGCCGCCGCTGGTCATCGTCGACCTGTTGGGGCTACCGCTGGACCGGTGGTCGCACTATGCGAAGGCGCTCCATCACGGCGTCAGCCACCAGAAGGGGTCGGCCCGGGCCATCCTCGCCATCATGGCCGAGATGCGCGTGCTGGTCGGCGAGTGGCGTGCAGCCGGCGCCGGCCCACCCGGGGTGTGCACGGCGCTGCTCGAGGGAGAGGTCGACGGCGCCCCGATCGACGATGACCTGGTGGCCGAGCTCGTCTTCATGCTGCTCACCGGTGGCGTCGACACCACCAGCGCCGAGATCGGAAACATCGTCGAGCACCTCGACTTCGACCCCGAGCTTCGGCGGCATCTCGAGGACGACCCCTCCGCGATCCCGGGGGCCGTCGACGAGCTGCTACGCATCCACACGCCGGGCACCGGCGCGGCCCGCACCGTGGTGTCACCCACCAGCGTCGGCCGACAGGACCTGCTGCCGGGCGACCGCGTCTTCGTGGGCCTCGGTTCGGCCAACCGCGACCCTTCCGTGTTCCCCGATCCAGACAGGGTGGATCCGGGCCGGCCCAACGGCCATCAGCACGTGTCCTTCGGGCTGGGCGTGCACCGATGCGTCGGCGCGCACCTGGCGCGGGCCGAGCTCGTCGAGGTGGTCGAGGCACTGCTCCGCCGTACGCCGGACTTCTCGGTCGATCGCGACGGTCTGGTGGCTCGGTCGACCATCCCCCTGGTCAACGGCTGGACCGCGGTACCCGTGCGATTTACCCCGGGACCACGCGTCCTGGCCGGGTACGACGAAGCGCTGCCGGTGCCCAGCACCGGCAGCGCCTGATCGGACTCAGCCCCTGGTCAACGCAGGGCTGCGCGGGTCAGCCTCGTGTGGCCTTGAGTGCGCCGAGCGACGAGGACGTGGCCTCGAGCAACCCGATCGCCTCGTCCATCATCCGCTCGAGGAGGACCTTGGTCGGGACGATGTCGTGGATGGCGGCGGCTACCTGACCGGCGACCACGATGCCCTTGACCGTGTCGCCCTCCATCTGCGCGAGGTAGCCCCGGTCCTCCTTCCACTGGTTGAGCTCGTCCACGGAGATCCCAGTGGCCTTGATGGCGGGGAGCTCCTCGAGCAATGCCGCGTTCTTCAGTCCGCGGCTCGGTGCGTAGTAGCCCTGGTAGGTCATGTCCTGCCACTCACCCGAGTCGACGATGTACTGCTTGTAGTTCTGGTGCCACTCGTGCTCCGTGGTGGCGATGAAGCGCGTGCCCATGGCCACGCCGGCGCCGCCCATCGCGAGCACGGCCGCGAGGCCGTAGCCGTCGTGGATGCCGCCCGAGATGATCACGGGAATGTCGAGCTCCTTGATGACCTGGGGAGCAAGCACCATGGTCGAGACCGGGTTGAGGTGGGTGTGCCCACCCATCTCGAAGCCGGAGGCGATGACGACATCGACACCCGCTTCGGCGGCCTTGACCGCGTGCCGGACCGAGCCAGCCTTGTGGATGTGGATCAGGCCGGCTTCCTTGATCTGCTCCGTGAAGCCGCCGGGGAAACCGGCCGACGTCGTGATGGCGACGAAGTGGTCGCTGACGGGCCCGCCTGCGAGTTTCACCCGGATCGCCTCGTCGATGCAGTACGCCGACGACGGGATCATCTCGCCGCTGGCGAGCGTCCCCACGGGGACGTTGACGGCAAACGGACCCTCGGCGTTGACCGCGACCTGCTCCATCCGGTCTCGAAGCTTCTTGCGCAGCTCGACCTCGGGCGTCAACAGGCCGGGCGTCGACACCGACCCCAAGCCACCGGCGGCCGAGACCGCGGTCGCGAGCGAGGTCGTCGGAGACGGGCCCATGCCGTCCTGCATGATCGGGTACTTGGTCCCCAGCCGGTCACAGAGGCTCTGCCACACCGCGTCCACGTCGTTCCCCTTCAGTCATGAGATGTCGAGCCGGGCTCCGGCCGACCCCGGCAGCCTAACGTCATTTGATTAACGGGAACAAGAGTCCGGCAGTTACCGGCGTCACACGCTGGACCCTAGAATCCAACGCTGTTAGATTGATCGGACGCAGCCGAGATCGAGGTGGAGCATGAACGAACGTCGTGGCACGGTCCCCGAGCCCCGTCACTTCCGCGACGTCCTGGGACAGTTCCCCACCGGGGTCGCCGTCGTGACCGCACTCGACCCCGACGGCGCGCCCGTCGGGATGGCGGTCGGCTCCTTCAGCTCGGTCTCGCTCGACCCGCCACTCGTCGCCTTCATGCCGGCGCGCACGTCGAGCACGTACCCGGTGATCGCAGATGCGCCCCACTTCTGCGTGAGCATCCTCGGCGCCGACCAGGAAGAGGTCTGTCGCGCGATGGCGACCCGGGGAGCCGACAAGTTCTCCGAGATCGACTGGTTCCCGGCTCCGTCCGGCGCGCCCATCATCGCGGACTCCCTGGCCTGGATCGACTGCACTCCCGCCTGGACCCACGAGGCCGGCGACCACCTCATCGTCCTGGGCACCGTGGACCAGCTCGCCGAGCTGCGCCCCGGACCTCCGCTCGTCTTCTTCCGCGGGGGGTACGGCGGCTTCGCGACCGCGTCCCTGATGGCCGCCCCCGAGCGCGACATCGTCGAGCCGATCCGGCTGGCCGGTCGGGCCCGTTCGCTGATGGAGGACCTGGCCAAGGAGCTCGACCTCGAGTGCCTCGCGGTCGGGGCGGTCGGCGAGCAGTCGGTGTGCCTGGCGATCGCGGACTCCCCCAGCGCCGACTACATCCCGTCACGGGTCGGCTACCGCACGCCGTTCGTCTTCCCGGTCGGCTCGGTGTTCGTGGCATGGGATCCCGCGCGTACCGCTCTGTGGCTCCCCGCAGACGCCGCTCGCGCAGCCGGCGGCGAGGCCGCCCTCCGACGAGTCCGTGACCGGCGCTGGTCAGTCGCGACCGGTGACGACCACTACGACGACCTCGAGCGTGCTGTCGGCCAGCTGCTGATCCAGGGCCAGGACGACGACGGCTCTCTCGGCGGCGTGATGAACGCCTTGCGTGGTGAGCAGTTCGACCCTCCGCTCGAGCCGCACACGACCTACGACGTACGCATGCTCATGGCGCCCGTCTTCGGCCCTCACGGGGTCGAGCTCGGCATCGCCGTCCGTGGGTTCCGCAACCACCTCGACGGCGCCGAGATCGAGGCCATCGGCGCTCGCCTGATCGCTGCGGCCGACGAGGTCAGCCGGAAGATCGGTGGCGATGCCACTGTCGCAGCGCTCACCCCCTCCACGGAGCACTGACGTGCGTGTCGACACGTCCCTGCCGGTTCGCGGTGGCGCCGATCCCGCGTCGAGCGCCCGAGCGGCCGAGGAGGCGGGGTACGACGCCCTGTGGGCCAGCGAGATAGACCGCGACCCGTTCTTGCAGCTGGCCGTGGCCAGCACCTCGACCACTCGGATCCAGCTCGGGACCGGGATCGCCGTCGCCTTCGCCCGCAACCCGATGAACGTGGCGTCGATGGCCCACGATCTGCAGCGCCTGTCCAACGGTCGTTTCATGCTGGGGCTGGGGACCCAGGTCCGCGCCCACGTCACCCGGCGCTTCTCGATGCCCTGGACCCACCCGGCCGCCCGGATGCGCGAGTTCGTGCTGGCGCTGCACTCGATCTGGGGCGCGTGGGAGTCCGGCGACCGGCTTTCCTTCGCGGGCGAGTTCTACACGCACACCTTGATGTCACCGATGTTCACGCCCGACGACCACGGGCACGGCACCCCTCCGGTGGTCGTGGCAGCTGTCGGAGAGCTGATGACGGAGGTCGCCGGCGAGGTCGGAGACGGCCTCCTCTGCCACAGCTTCGTCACCGAGCACTACCTGCGGCAGCACGTGCTCACGGCCCTGGCCCGTGGCCGTGAGCGCTCTGCGCGACCGGACTTCCAGGTGGTGGGAGGACCGTTCGTCGCCACCGGCACGAGCCCCGCAGAGGTCGACGAGGCCGTCGCCGCCACTCGCAGCCAGATCGCCTTCTACGGCTCGACCCCGTCCTACCGCCCGGTCCTGGCGGCACACGGCTGGGGTGCCCTCGGCGACCGCCTCCACGAGCTGTCCCGGATCGGCGACTGGGCATCCATGGCGGCCGAGGTCTCCGACGACGTGCTGCACGAGTTCGCCGCGGTCGGCTCCCCTGAAGAGGTGGCCGAACTGCTCGTCGCACGATTCGGCGATGTGGTCGACCGGATCGCGATCGTCACGCCCTACACGCTCGGAGACGATGCCCGGGCGCGGGTCGCGGCCGGCGTGCGCTCCGCGTTGCCAGCGTGACCGTCGTCACCTAGACTAATGACGTTTGATTAATCCGACCCTCTGAGCCGAGGACCACATGACCGAGCCACGTCAGCCGGCGTACCACTTCGACAACACCGACCCGTCGCTCGCGCCCCACCTCTTCGACACGTTGAAGGCCGCCCAGGCGGACCACCCCGTGGCCTGGAGCGACGCGGTGGGCGGGTTCTGGATGCTGACGAAGTACGCCGACATCACGGCTGCCGCCAACGACTGGGAGTCCTACACCGTCGAGGAGGGTCACACGATCCCGATGACAGGGAAGTCGGTGATGCTCCCGCTGGCCGAGGTCGACCCACCGCTGCACACCACCTGGCGCAAGTTCCTGGTGCCCTACTTCACGCCCAAGAGCCTAGAGAAGTGGAAGCCACGGATCGCAGCCATCATCGAGGACGCCTTCGCCGACCTCGAGGCCACCGGGTCCGGCGACATCGTCCACGAGGTCGCTCACCGGGTGCCTACGTCGTCGATCTCCGCGATCCTCGGCTTCACCCAGGACTGGAACTACGTCTCCGACATCACGGAGGAGTGGATGGCCTCCGCCGGCGACACCGCTCACCCGGAGCGAGCCGCCATCGCGGCCGCAGCCGTGGAAGCCGTGGTCAAGGAGGAGATCACTCGTCGTCGCGGCAAGCCTGCCGAGGACGTGCTCGGCGAGATCATGGCCGCCGAGGTCGACGGCAAGCCGATCACCGACCAGGAGCTGCTGGGCCTCTGCATCGTCTTCATCGTGGCCGGTCACGGCACCACGGTCGACGGCATCAGCAACACCATCCACCGGATCCTCGTCGAGCCTGGTCTCTTCGCCGCCCTCAAGGCCGACCGCAGCACCTTGCCGAACGTCATCGACGAGTCCCTGCGGATCAACCCGCCGGTCTGGAACATGGGCCGCACGGCGCGCAAGGAGGTTGAGGTCCGCGGCGTGTCGATCACCCCCGGAGACAAGGTGATGCTGACCTTCGGAGCGGGCAACTACGACAGCGAGAAGTTCGCGGACCCCGACGTCTTCGACCCCGACCGCCCTGGCGTGCACGGCCATCTGACGTTCGGCTACGGCCGGCACCGCTGCATCGGCGAGACCTTGGCCAAGCTGGAGATCCGGCTCGTCGTCGAGCACCTGCTCGACCGCCTCCCCGACCTCGAGCTCGCAGGCCCGGCTGAACCCCGCAGCCACTTCTCGACGTACGGACTGAGCCAGCTGCCGGTGCGCAGAACGCGAGGCTGATCCGGCTCAGGGCCGGAGCACTCAG
Organism: Nocardioides endophyticus; assembly: GCF_039543845.1. Classification (NCBI taxonomy): domain Bacteria; kingdom Bacillati; phylum Actinomycetota; class Actinomycetes; order Propionibacteriales; family Nocardioidaceae; genus Nocardioides; species Nocardioides endophyticus. Next base: position 194,131 of record NZ_BAABKN010000027.1, read on the forward strand.
TCGCCGGCCCGCAGGTGCTGCTCCAGGATGGGCGGATCGTCCGAGGAGAACGCCTCGGGAAGGTAGTTCGCGGCGAACTCACGGGTGTCGTAGAAGTAGTCGCGAACCCAACGAACCAGCCCGTCCTCCACCTTGACGGTGCCCATCACCTTGAACGAATGCACGAGCGAGCCGTCGGCGTCATAGGCATCGTCGAGGCGCTCGGTGAGCACGTAGTCGCCGTCGGCGGCGATGTGCACCATCTCGAAGCGGAACTCACTGATGCCATGACTGCGGCGCGCCATCTCGAGGTCGTCGACGAGCGCCTGCCTGCTGCCCACCCGCGGCGGGTCGAAACCGCCGGACGCCCACCAGAGCTCCTCATGGCACAGCCGGAGTGCGGTCGCCTGCATGTCGTCGACGGTCGGCCCGAAGGTCGAGAAGAACTCGACGACGACGTCGAGCGGATCCCGAGCCATCAGTCGTTCTCGTGGTCGTAGCGGTACGCCGTAAGCGCAACTGGATCCTCGCCTGCGTGGAAGCGACGGGCCAGATCGTCGAAGTCGACGCTGTGGCCGACGGGGTGCCGCGCGAAGGCCTGCGACCTCAGGAACTGTGTCGCCTCCTCGTTGGTCGCGAAGCGATCGACCTGCAGCTCGGCCCGGTTGCCGTCGGGGTCGCAGTAGTAGGCCGACAGCGTCGGGCCGTGGTTGACCACCCAGCTCGCCTCGATCCCCTGGGCCCGGAGGCGCTCGTACGTCGCGACCAGGTCGCCCAGGGTCGCGTAGGTGAACGCGACGTGGTCGAGGCCGGCCGAGGTAGCCACCGGGTCCGCCACTTCCGGCGGGCAGACGATCGCGACCCGATGGTGCTCGTCATCGAAGGTGAGGAACGCGATGAAGTCGTTGCGGAACACGACGTCGGCCTCGAGAACGGTCGACCACCAGGCGAGCATCGGCTCGAGCTGCCGGGTGCGCAGCACGACGTGGGCGAGCCGGTCAGGCACCACCCGGGTGCGATCGGTGCCGTCCATCAGGCGGGAGTGAGGTCGGCAGTCCCCGGGAGCGAGTCCTCAGCGGTGCCGACGTACGCCTCGATGACGGCCGGGTGGGTGCGAACGACGTCGGGCGGAGAGGCCGCCAGCAGCTCCTTGCCCTGGGCCATGACCGTGATCTCGTCGCACACGGAGAGGACCATCTCGAGGTTGTGCTCGACCAGCAGGATGGCGATCCCCCAGTCGTCGGCGAGCCGGCGGATGAGATGGGCGAGCTCGCGAGCCTCGTCGTCGTCCAGACCCGAGGCTGGTTCGTCGAGCAGCAGCACCGACGGGGCCGATGCGACCGCCCGGGCGATGGCGACCAGCCGGCGACGGCCGAAGGGGAGGGACTCGGGGAGCTGGTCCCAGTCACGGTCGAGGTCGAACTCCTGAGCCGCAACGATGGCTGCCGGGCTCAGCTTGACCGGACCTGGCCAGAAGAGGTCGGTGACGTAACGGTGCCACGACGACTCGTCGCTGCCGACCGCGAGGTTCTCGCGAACAGTCAGGTCGTCGAAGAGCTCACCGCTCTGGAAGGAGCGGGCGACGCCGCGTCGAGCACGCTTGCGCGCCCCGAGGCGACTGACCTCCACACCTTCCACCTCGACGGAGCCTGTGGACTTGACGAAGCCCGTGACCGCGTCGATGAACGTGGTCTTGCCGGCCCCGTTGGGGCCGATCAGGCCGTGCACGGTGCCGGGACGGACGGTGAGGTTCATCTCGGACACCGCCACCACTCCCCCGAAGCGGACGGTCAGGTCCCGGACGGTCAGGGTGCGCGCCACCACCGGTTCAGCCTTGACCCGCTCGCGCTCGGGTGCGGCGGCGATCGGGCCGGGGACCTCGGCGGCGCCCCGGCGCGCGCGGAGCTTGTTGCGCACGGCGACACCCAGCTGCCGGTTCTGCTCGAAGATGCCGTCGGAGCCCATGACGAGGACCAGCAGCACGGAGATCGCGCCGATCAGCGGCATGTACTCATCGGCGGTTCCCCACTGGCTGAGGAAGCGAGACAGGATGCTGTTGTCGAAGAGCGTCGAGCCGATCAGCGGACCGACCAGCATCCCGACTCCGCCCACGACGGTCGCGGTCACGAAGGCGATCGAGCTGAAGACGTCGAAACGCGCGAAGACGACCCGGTCGTTCATGAACGCCAAGGCGCTGACGCCGACCGCCGCGATCCCCGCCGACAGCATGAACGCGTAGAGCTTGGCGGTGTAGACACTCACGCCGAGGGCGAGGGCCGCGCGTTCGTTCGACCGGACCGCGAGCAGCCTCCGACCGGCGACGCCGCGACGGAGGTTCGCCACCGCGAGCACCAGGAGGAGCAGCGCCACGATGGCAACGACGGCATAGCGGCGCGGGTGGTCACCGGGAGCGATGTCGATGCCGAGGATCGACGGCGACTTGATCGGGATCCCGTCGATGCTGCCGACGAGCTTGGTGTTGGAGAGGAAGAGCGCATACATCGTGACGCCGAGGCCGAGTGTGGTCACTGCCAGGTTGACACCGCGGGTCCGGAGCGCCGGCGCGCCGAGCACCGCACCGATCAGCATCGCCGACACGACGCCGAGGAGGAACGCCGGGGCGAACGGCGTTCCCTGGGTCTCCATGAGCTTGGCTGCGACGAAGGCGCCCATGGCCCCGATGACGTACTGCGCGAGCGAGAGCTGTCCGGCGTACCCCGTGACGACCAGCACCGACAGGCAGACGATCGCCATCGTGACGGTGGCGGTGAAGGCGATCACCCAGGTGTCACTCAGCACCAGCGCGATAGCCAGGGCGACGACGAACAGGACGAGGGTCGGAATGATGCGGATCTTGCCGGTGCCGACCTTGGGCAGCCGGTCGAAGATATGGCTGCGCTGGGGGATGCCGCGACCACGGAGGACGAGGTAGCAGATGACGGCCAGGAACGGCAGTGCCTGTGGCCAGCCGGTCCACCAGTCGTGCTCGGCGACCTGCATGGTCAGCACAGACTGGGCGGAGCCGATCCCGAGGGCTGCCACGAAGGCGAGGGGGTACGACGAGAACCCACCCAGAAGCGCGGCTGCCAGCGCGGGCAGCACCAGTGCGGTGAGCTGGTTGGGCTCGAGGAAGGTGATCTGCGCGATCAGCGCACCCGTCAGTCCGGCCAGGCCGGCGCCGACACCCCAGTTGAGGGCAGCGATGAGGTCCGGAGAGTGGCCCATGGAGGCGGCGGCCTGCTCGTTCTCCGAGACGGCGGCCGTGATCTGGCCGAACTTCGTGAAGCGGTAGACCGCCCACAGCAGGAGCGTGACGACGGCGCCGATGCCGAAGAGGATGATGCGGTCCTGGGTGATCGTCGCGCCGAAGACATCGACCGCGTCGCGCGGCAGGATCGTCTCGACCCCGAGCAGGCTGTGCTTGTAGCGCAGAACAGCGATGGACTGCAGCAGCGAGAGCACTCCCAAGGTGGCTACCGTGCGAGCCAGCGGCGAGGAGTTGCGAAGGGGCCGCATCAGGAGGAAGTGCGTGAGCACCCCGACCGCCGCGGCCAACGCAACGACGCCCACGAGGGCGACGGCGGTGGGCTGCATGTGAACGGTCGTGAGCTCGTAGTACGTGTAGCCGCCGACGAGAACGAAGGCTCCCTGAGCGAAGTTGACGACCCCGGAGGCGCGGTAGATGAGGACGATGCCCTGGGCGCACATCGCGTACAGGGCGCCGATGCCGAGCCCCAGGAGGGCGAACCGGAAGATCTCCACGGAGGGGCTCCTTGGTCAGTGTTGGGTCAAATCGGTGGAGCGTGGCCGGCCGGGACCCCACTGATGGGGACCCGGCCGGTCATGGTCAGCAGTAGGACTGGAAGTCCCCGGTGTTCGCGGTGATCTCGCCGTCCTTGAGGGTGCCGACGATGAAGTTGGTGTTCAGCAGCTTCGGGAAGTCGGGGTCACAGCCGGTGCCGGCTCCGACGAACGGACCGAAGGTGCCGGCCTCGACCGGCTCCGTCAGAGCGTCCATCTGCTTGATCACATCGGCGCCCGTGAACGAGTCAGCCTTCGCCATCACGGTCGCGAACAGGTCGACGCCCGACCACCCCAGGGTTCCGTTCTCGTCCATGTCGGTGTCCGAGGGGGCGTAGTTCGCGATGTCGTCCTTGTACTGCTGGATCTTCTCGCTGGAGTCGGTCAAGAACCTGCCGCGGCCGATCACGTGGATGCCGTCACCCGCGGCGCCGAGCGCCTTGATGCCGGAGGGAGTCAGGTCCGGGGAGATCGTGTAGAGCTCACCGGTGTAGCCCGACTGGCGGACCGCCTGCATGAGCGGGACGACGGCCTCGGAGGTGCCTGAGAAGAGGATCGCCTCGGGGTCGTCCTTGGTCAGCGTCGCGGCCTCCGCCGAACGGTCACCACCCGTGGGGGCGTGCGCCAGGGACTCCGTGATGTCCACGTTCCCGGCTTCGAGGCCGGCCGTCATCAGGTCACCGGAGAACTTGCCGGCATCGGTGTCGGTGAAGGTGATCGCCACCTTCTTCAGGCCGTCGCTCACCGCGGTGGCGGCGAGGCCCTTGAACCAGTTGATGTTGTTGCCGAACGTGTAGCCGTACTCGTAGCCGAGCTCGGCTGGGACGAGGCCCTGCGTGCCCACCATCGGGATCTTCGCGGCCGCCAGTGCACTCAGGTCGCTCGCGAACAGCACGGTCGAGCCCGTGATGGCCGAGACCTTCTCCTTGATGGCCTGGTCGAAGCAGGCACCCTCCTGGTTGGGGTCCAGGTTGCTGTCGCACTGGATCAGCGTGAGCGGGTGGCCGTTGATGCCGCCGCTGTCGTTGATGTAGTCCACCTTCGCCTGCGCCGCCGCGAACTGCTGCGACTGGGTGAGGACCGGGTTGCTCTTGACCGCGATCGTCATGATCTTGATCTCGGAACCCGTGGGCTTGGCGGCGGTGGGCTTGGGGGCACTCGCGCTGTCAGCGTCGCTGCCGCCGTCGCTCCCGCAGGCGACAAGGGTGGTGGCCGCGAGCGCGAGGGCGACAGCGGCGCCGATTCGTGAACCGAACGTCATGATGTTCCTCTACTTCTCTTCAGGTGGTTCCGGCCCCCAGGATTGGGATTCGGCAGTTGACGCGGCAGCCCCGAACACTGCGCAGGTGGTCGGATCAGAGGTAGGCGGCCGCAAGCTCCGCCACACTGTTCTCGTCGGCCGCGCCTGAGCCCGCCAGCGCGCCGTGCTGGAGCAGGTACCAGCGGTCAGCCACGCTGAGGGCCCGTTGGACCTGTTGCTCGACCAGAAGCACGGCGGCGCCGGTCTCGGTGGCGGCCTCGCGCAAGGCGCGAAGCAATGCGGCAACGACGATCGGAGCCAGGCCCAGCGACAGCTCGTCGACGAGCATCAGGCTCGGCCGCGACGCCAGGCATCGTGCCAACGTGAGCATCTGCTGCTCACCACCGGACAAGAGTCCGGCCGGGCGACGCAGCAAGGGCTGCAGCTGCGGAAACAGCCGGAGAGCTTCGCTAACAGGTCCACGACCAAGGCCGAGGTTCTCCTTGACCGAGAGCTTGCTGATGATCGAGCGCTCCTCGGGGATGAAGCCCATGCCGGATCGCACACGTCGGTACAGCGGTGCCGTGGCGACCTTGCCGTTGTGGCGGACCTCGCCGGCCAGTGGCTTGAGTGATCCCGCCAGCGTCAGCAGCGTCGTGGTCTTCCCAGCTCCGTTGGGGCCGAGGAGGGCGACTATCTCGCCGGGGTGGACGACCATGTCGAGTCCGCGCACTGCGGCGAGGTCGCCGTATCCAGCTGTCAGGCCACGCGCCTCGAGGATCGGGGCAGGGGCGGCGATCGTCGTGTCTGCCGGTGTGGCCACGGTGGTCATCAGTCGGATCTCCTTGTCGGACGCTGCTAACCAAAGGGTGCTTGGTTCAACGGAACCTAACGCTGTTGGGTCTGTGAGTCAAGTCACAGTTCGGACAGAGTTCGACCCCCGTTCCTGGCGCTGCCGAAAACGGGGGTCGAGGACGGATCGAGGTGGGTCTACATGCGTGCGAGTGCCCCTTCGGGACAGCTGGTGATCGCCTCGAGAACGTCCGGCACGAGTGCCTCATCGACGTCGGCGATCAGCAGCAGCACCTTGCCCTCGTCGTTCACGTCGAAGACGTCAGGCGCGAGCAGGGAGCAACGACCGTGCCCCTGGCACCGGTCGACGTCAGCCGTGATCTGCATGGTGGTCCTCTCAGTCAGTCGATGCGGTCGAACTCGATGTCGACCGCGTGAAGGGCGTTGCTCTGGCCCGGCGCCCAGGCGATCTCGGCAGTCGGAGCCAGGCGGATGTTCTTGACCCGCTTAAGCAGCTCTTCGAACCCGATCTCCAGCTGCATCCGAGCCATGTTGGAGCCCACGCACCGGTGCACGCCCATGCCGAACGCCGCGTGCCCGCTGCGGGCCTCGTCAAAGACGAGTGACTCCGGGTCCCGGAACTTCTCCGGGTCTCGATTGGCGGCGTCGAAGCGCGCCTGCACACGCTCGCCCTTCTTGATCAGCACGCCGTTGAGCTCCACGTCGCGGGTGGCAACCCGCGCCATCGCGGCGACGGGAGAGTCGAGCCGGAGGAACTCGTCCATGTCGCGACGCACCCACGCGGGATCGCGGAGTCGGTCCTCGAGACCAGGGTTCTGGGTCAGCCGGTAGGTGATGTTGCCGATCGCTGCCCGAGTCGTGTCCAGACCGCCCATGACGAAGATGCCCAGGCAACCGATCTGCTTCTCGATGCCGATGGGCTCGCCGTTGATCCGTCCGTTGATGAGCCGCGAGATGAGACCGTCACCGGTCACGCCGCGCGCCTTGGCGCGCTCGAGGTAGTCGGTGCACATGGCGAACAGGGCCGCGTACACCTCGGCGGACGGGTGCTCGGCGACGTCCAGGGCGAGCGACTGTGCGGCCGCGAGCTCCTCGTCGCTGAGGTCGTTGAAGATCACCTTGGTCAGCATCTTGCCGATGTAGGGCCCGGCGTAGCCGTTGAGGATCTCCACCCGGCCGTTGTCGATCCAGCCGTCGATCAGCTCGCGCGCGGTGTCGTGCATGGGCTGCTCGAAGGGCGCGAGAGCCGAGCGTGAGAACAGCGGGTTCAGCAGCTTGCGGAGTTCGTTCTGGAACGGCGGGTCGTCGTCGATCGGGGCCAACGAGGGCAGGCCTGTGGGAACGAGCGGCGACTCGGTCGATGAGAACGTCTGCCAGTCCTCCATGACCCGTCGGACGTCCTGGTAACGGGTGAGCACCCAGAAGCCGCCGTTGCCGTCGGTGCGGGCGACAGGGGCCTGTTCCCGCGCCCAGTCGAAGATCTCCCACTTCACCAGGGAATCAGCCTCGCTGAAGAGGTCGAAGTGGCTGAGCTTGTAGGAGAAGTCCGATGCTGTCTGGTCGTCCTGCGTGGTGGTCATGTCGGTCTCCAGGTCCGTCGGTGGTCAGAACTCGTTGACGATGACGCCGCGGATGTTCTTGCCCGCGAGCATGTCGGCGTACCCCTCGTTGATCTGGTCGAGGGAGTAGGTGCGGGTGACCAGCTCGTCGAGCTGGAGCTTTCCGGACTTGTAGAGCGAGGCAAGCTTGGGGATGTCGGCGCGGGGGTTGCAGCCGCCGTAGACCGTGCCAAGCAGGGACTTCTCGAACAGCGAGAACATCTGCATCCCCAGCTTGGGGCTGTCATCCACGTTGCGTGCCATGCCGGTCAGCACGGCACGGCCACCCTTCGACACCAGGTCCATGAACGGCTGGATCATCCAGCCCTCGACGATCCCGACCGTGCAGACGCCGACGTCGGCCATCACGCCCCGGGTGATCTCCTGGAGCAGGGGGACCGCCTCCTCCATGGACGATGCCGTGTGGGTGGCCCCGAGGATCTTGGCCTGGTCGGTCTTGAAGGTCACCGGGTCGATCGCGACGATGTTCTCTGCGCCGCACATCCGGGCGCCCTGGACGGCATTGGCGCCAATTCCGCCGATACCGACGACGACAACCGTCTCACCGGGCTTGACCTCGCCGATGTTGACCGCGGAGCCCCAGCCGGTGGGGACTCCACAGCCGAGCAGGCAGGCGACCTCGAAGGGGATGTCCTGGTCGATCTTCACGATCGAGCTCTCATGGACCACGGTGCGCTCGCTGAACGTGCCGACCAGGGACAGCGTGCCGACGTCCTTGCCCTGCGCGTGAGCACGGTAGCCGCCGCTGATCATGGAGCCCTCCATCAGGAAGGCGCCGAAGTCGCAGAGGTTGGAGCGGCCGATTGCGCACCACTGGCAGCGACCGCACGCCGGCAGGAACGAGAACACCACGTGGTCGCCGACGGCGAGGTTCTCGATGCCCGGGCCGACCGCCTCGATGACACCCGCCCCCTCGTGGCCTCCGATCGTCGGCAGTGCGGCGTATCCGTCGCCCAGCCGGACGTGGTCGTCCGAGTGACACATGCCGGCCGCCTCGATCCGGACGAGGACCTCCTGGTGCTGCGGTGCGTCGAGCTCGATCTCCTCGACGCTCCACGGCTGGCCCGTTCCCCACAGGATCGCTGCCTTGGACTTCATGTGCGTGACTCCCCTCACATCGTTTGGTTGGCTTAATGCAACGGCTTTTGATTACTGCTGTCAAGAGGCAGCACGGATCGCGTCGCGAGGCTTTACCGCAGAGTGGCGCCGGCGTCGACCGGGAAGTAGCTCCCGGTCACCATCTTCGACTCGTCGGAGGCGAGGAAGACCATCATGTCGGTGATGTCAGAGGCCTCGACCAGGTCGACAGGGATCGGGTTGTTGAGGGCGAGCAGGTCCTGCTCCGTCGCGTCTGCGAAGTGGGACTCGATCATGTCGTTCTCGACCATGGGCGTGCGAACGCCGGTGGGGTGCACGGTGTTGACGCGGATCCGGTGCTCGGCGAGGACGCTCGCGTAGTTGCGGGCGAGGTTGACCACGGCCGCCTTGGCTGCGGAGTAGCCGAGCACGCCCAGGGTGCGTCCCTCGAGGGTGCGCATCATCGGCCGCAGGGCGGCCATCGACGAGGTGATCACGATCGACCCGCCCTCGGCCTGCTCCACCAGCCGCGGCCACGCGAGCTCGATCGTGTGCATCTGTCCGGTGAGCAGCACGTCGACTGCAGCGTTCCAGGCAGCCATCGAGTCCGAGGTGGGTCCATAGCTCGGCATTACGCCGGCGTTGCAGATGACGGTGTCCAGGCGACCGAGCTCGTCGACGCCGCGGTTGAGCACAGCGGCCATCGCCGCGCGGTCGCGTACGTCGGCGACGTCCGCGACGATGCGACGACCGGTCTTCTCGACCATGTTGATGGTCTCGTCGAGGTCCTCGCGGTTGGCCATCGGGTACTCCACGCCCGGCACCTGGGCGCAGATGTCGACGCCGATGATGTCAGCGCCCTCCTCCGCGAACCGGACTGCGTGTGAGCGGCCCTGTCCCCGTGCAACTCCGGTGATGAAGGCGACCTTGCCCTCGAGTCGTCCTGCCATGGTGATACTCCTTCTGGGTGAGGTGTGTGGGCGGGCCGGCTCAGCCGACGATGACGGTCTTGTAGCGCAGGTACTCGTCGAGACCGGCGCGGCCGCCCTCCTTGCCGTAGCCGCTGACGCCCTGGCCGCCGTACGGCATGTGGGGACCGAGAACGTAGGCGCCGTTGACGGCAACGTTGGACGACCTGATCTGCTCGGCCATCCGGTGGATGCGCTGGCTGTCGCGGGTCTCGATGTACGTCGCCAGGCCGTACTGCGTGCGGTTGGCGAACGCGATGGCGTCCTCCTCGTCGCTGAACCGGTTGACCAGCAGCACCGGTCCGAAGATCTCCACCTGCGAGATCTCGGAGTCGGGATCCGGGTCGGCGACGATCGTCGGCTCGACGAACGGCTTGCCTGCGAGCGCTCCCCCGGCCAGCCCGCCGCCCGTGGTGATCCGACCGGCACCGTCCTGCTGCGCCCGGGCGAGCATCGCCGCTATCCGGTCGGCCGCGCCCTGGTTGATGACCGGGCCGACGGTGGTCTCCGCGTCCCAGGGGTCGCCCATCCGGTAGCCCTCGGCGATGGCGGTCACCCGCTCGACGACCTCGTCGAAGATGTCGTCGTGCACGACCAGGCGCGTCGGGCACGCGCAACCTTGGCCGGAGACGGTGCCGATCACTCCGGCGACGGCGCGCTGCAGGACGTCCTCGAGATCCTCGACGTCGGGGAAGACGATGTTGGCCGACTTTCCGCCGAGCTCGAGGACGGCGGGCTTCATCTGGTCGGCGCACGCAGCGAGGATGTGGCGGGCGGCGTCGGGGCCTCCGGTGAAGCTGATCAGCTCCACGTCCTCGTGCCGCACCAGCGCGTCCCCGGCCTCGCGCGCCCCGGGAAGCATGGCCAGCACGCCGTCCGGGAGTCCGGCCTCGCGGGCCAGCCGGGCGTAGAGGTCGGCGGCGTACGGCGTGAACTCGGACGGCTTGACGACCACGCAGTTCCCGGCCGCCAGGGCGGCGGGGACCTTCATGCCGAGGGAGAGCATCGGCCCGTTCCAGGTGATGATGACGCCGACCACTCCGATCGGCTGCGGCATCGTGTAGGCCAGCGCGCCGCGGGTGTCCGGGGTCGAGATCAGCTCACCGCTGATCTTGTCGGCCCAGCCGGCGTAGTAGCGAGTCCAGGCCAGCGCCATGTCGACGATGTACTGGGCCGGCCCGAACGGCGTACCGCAGTCCAGGACGGCCAGCTCGGCGAACTCGGTGCGATGCTCCTCGATCAGGTCCGCAAGCCGGAGCAGCACATCGCGACGCGCCTCTGGAGCCCAGCGACGCCAGCCGTCCGACGCCTCCTTGGCCGCCTTGACGGCCAGGTCGACCTCCTCCTTGCCCGCGAGCGGGAAGGTGCTCAGCAGCGTGCCCTCGAAGGGGTGCAGGTGGTCGTAGCGTCCCCCGGAGCCCTCCTCGAGCTCCTGGTCGGCGAAACGAATCTTGACGTCGGGAACGGTGGTGCGTGCCATGGATGCCTCCGGGGTGCGTGATGCGGACGTAGGACGGGTCAGTGGTCCAGGACGCGGACGAAGCTGCGTAGGTCCTGGACCACGAGGTCTGGCTCCTCGAGGGCGGCGAAATGACCGCCCCGGTCGTGCTCGGCCCAGAAGACGACGTTGTTGCTGCGCTCGACCAGCGAGCGGATGGGCACGGACATCTCCTTCGGATGGATGCCGCAGCCGGTGGGCGTGGCGTTGAACTCCCCCACTCGGTCCTCCCCGGCCTGGGCCTCCTCGTGGTAGAGCCGGCCGGCCGAGTTCCCGGTGTTGGTGAACCAGTACATCGAGACATTGGTGAGGAAGGTGTCGACGTCGACTGCCTCGTCGGGCGAGTCCTGCCAGTCCGTCCAGGCAGCGAACTTCTCGACCATCCAGGCCAGCAGGGAGACCGGCGAGTCGCTCCAGCCGTAGCCCAGCGTCTGCGGTCGTTCGGAGAGAAGGTGGAAGTAGCCGATCGAGAATCCTCGCGACAGGTAGTCGTCGAGGACGACCCTCTCCTCCGGCGTGAGCTCGTCGATCCCCTCGCTCCCCGAGAACGGCGGCGAGCAGAAGAACGTCGTGAGGTGCACGCCTCGGACCCGTTCGGGGGCCTGCATGGCGATGTCGCGGGCGATCCGCTCTCCCCAGTCGCCGCCGTGCACGACGAACGTGTCATGACCCAGCTCGCTCATCAGAGTGGTCAGCGCCCGAGCGACCCGCTTGGAGCCCCACCCCGTGTCAGGAACGGGGCCGGAGAACGTGTAGCCCGGGAGCGACGGCAGGACGACGTGGAAGGCCGGGTCGTCGGCGCTACCGCCGTACGCCTCGGGATCGGTGAGTGGCCCGACGGTGTCGAGGTACTCCAGGTAGGAACCCGGCCAGCCGTGCACCAACAGCAGGGGCTGCGCGTCGGGACGGGGAGACCGAACCGCGACGTGGTGGACAGTGGTGCCGTCGATCGTCGTGACGAGCTGCGGCCAGGTGTTGAGCCGCTTCTCGGCGGCCCTCCAGTCGAAGCCGTCCCGCCAGTACGCCGCAAGCTCCTGCACCCGTGACAGCGGGGCGCCCGACGTCCAGCCGACACCGGGCAGCATGTCGGGCCAGCGGGTGGCGTCGAGGCGGTGGTGCAGGTCGTCGATGTCGGCCTGTCCGATGTCGACGGTGAACTCGTGGCTCATGATCCCTCCCGGGAGTCAGGCGTTCGCGATGGCGGCGGCGAGCTCCAGCTGAAGCTCGCGGCGCAGCTTGAGGAAGCGGCGTGGACTGTGGAAGGTCGCCACGGCGACCAATCGGTCGGCGCGGTGGAAGCCGAAGACGGTCCCCCGGTCGGTGGGCACACCATCGGTCTCCCCACGCTCGAGAACCGTGACGGCGGTCGCCAGGTCGGGTCGCCCGACGAGCTGGAAGTTCACGTCGAACTGCGTGCTCCAGAAGTACGGCGGCTCGTGCGGTCGGCTCGGCTCCAGCCCGAGGATCGCGGCGGCCGTGACGGCCGCCTGGTCCACGGCTGAGGTCCAATGCTCGTGGCGGGCACGGTCGCCGAACGCCGGCTCGTGCCATGCGGCGACGTCCCCCACCGCCCAGACGTTGTCGAGCGCCCGGCCCTGGTGATCGCAGGGCACCCCGCCGCCGTCGGCAAGGCCGAGGCCGACGAGCCAGGCGTTGTTGGGAGCCGCACCGATGCCGACGACCACGTGGTCGGCGTGCAGCTCGGTGCCGTCTGCGAGGTGCACCGTGACGAGCTGCTCGAGCTCCTCCAGCCTGGTGATGGCGGTCCCGGTCCGGACCCGGACCCCCTCGGCCTCGTGCAGCCGCCTGAAGAAGCCTCCGATCTCGACACCGAGCACCGGCGCCAGCGGCTCGGCCGCAACCTCAACGACCGTCACCTCCCGGCCGTGGTGGCGTGCCGCCGCGGCGACCTCGAGTCCGATGAATCCGCCGCCGACCACCACGACGCGGCCGCCGGTCTCCAGGACGGCTCGCAGGCGGACGCTGTCGTCGAGGGTGCGGAGCGGGTGCACCCGGCCGCCCGAGGCAGCGCCCGGCCAGCGCCGGGCGGACGCACCCGTCGCCACCACCAGGTGGTCATAGTTCAGCTCGCGGTCGTCCGCGAGCGTCACAGTGCTGTCAGTCGCGGCGACAGCGCGGCTGCCGAGGAGCGTCTCTATCCGGGCCTCAGCGAGCGCCTCCGCACTGGTGAGTGCGACCCGCTCGACCTCCCAATCGCCCGTCAGCACCTGCTTGGAGAGCGGTGGTCGGTCGTAGGGTAGGTGCTCCTCCTCGCCGACCAGCCGCAGCGGTCCGTCGTAGCCGAGCCGACGAAGCGCCTCGCTGACCCGCAGCCCAGCCAGGCTGGCCCCGACAACCACCACCCCGCCGGTCAACCCAGGATCCCGTGGTCGTCGAGCGCGGCCGCCGTACGTCGAACCATCTCGATGCTGATCTCATCGGGCTGCATGTCGGGCTGCAACCCACCGTGGCCCAACGTCATCAGCCAGGCGAAGTACGGCCACGCGGCCTGTCGGCGGTACGCCGCCCACGCGGGCTGGAACTCGAGGCGCGGTCCCCCGGCCTCGGCCAGGCGCTCGAGATAGAAGCCGAGCAGGTCCTGTTCCCAAGCGCGCCGATCCTCCACGGAGAGCGCGCCATTGACCAGGTAGGTGACGTCGTACTGCCACGAGCCCCGCTGGATGATCTGCCAGTCGTTGAGGCCCATCCGCCCCTCATCGGTGACGTAGGTGTTGCCGATGTGCGGGTCACCGTGGAGGAGGGTCATCGGGCCGGTGCTGCACTCCTCCAGCCCCACCCACAGAGCGTCGAGGGCGTCGTCCGTGCGTGAGCGAAGCGCGACGGGCACCGCATCGCCCGCCATCTGCACGCCGTCGTGAGCAACGCCTGCGATGCCGAAGGTCTCCGCGGAGCGGCGCACGTACTCGATCGGTCGGTGCAACCGCTCATTGCGGACCACCTCGGGCGCCTCCCAGAAGCGCCCGTGCAGGACGGCCAGGTTGGCCAGCAGGTCCTCGATCTCGGCGCGTGAGATGGGCCGGAGGGCGGTCACGAACTCGGCGCCCTTAGTCACGCCGATGTCCTCAATCACCGCGATCGACCGCCAGGACTGCGGGTCGTATCCGCCGTGGAAGCCAAGCGGTGCCTCGATGTCCAGGCCCGGCCGGTAGTCGCGAAAGAAGGTCGGCTCCCCCGGCAGGATGCCGATGAAGCCGAGCATCAGGCGCTGCTTGAACCGTTGGGTGGTCTTGCTGAACACGGTGGTCGGCAAGCCGGCGGCGTCCCCCACCGCGTTGTAGCGCACCTCGCTGCGCCAGCGGGTCGAGCTACCCACCGAGGCCTCGACCGTCGAGGACCAGATCACCCGGGCGCCCGCGACGTGTCCGCAGAGCACGTCCGTGAGCCACTCGTCGCTCACGGCATCGGGCGAGGCCGGGACCTCCCCCGCACCTCGGGCGCGGGCGGGCAGTGCGCGCTCGAGGGCGACGTGGGCCGCGACGACCGCGGTGCGCGACCGCCGGTAGACACCAGACCGGGGGTTTCCGGTGCCCTGGATCAACGCGCCGGGAATCCGCCTGACGGCGACAAGGGCCTGGCTGGTCGTTGACATGGGGTCTCCTCGATCGGGTGACTGGCGCTGGTCACCTGCCCTGACTCCTGGGCGGATGACGCACTCGCGGCCTGCTCCTTGATTAACCAAGCAGTGTCAGAATAATGTGGTCTCAGTCACGGAGAGCGCAACCCCTGCGCCGGAATGAGCTGAATCCGTGGACACCGATCCGACGTGGAGGAACTTCCCATGCTGAGCATGACCATCGACGGCAAGCCTGCCGAGACCTTCGAGACGTTCGACGTCGTCAACCCGGCGACCGGCAAGGTCGCCGCGACCGCGCCCGAGTGCACGCCCGCCCAGCTGGACGAGGCGATGGCGTCGGCGGCGCACGCGTTCACCACCTGGCGGACGGACGACGGCGTACGCCGCCAAGCACTGCGCGACCTGGCCGACGCCGTCGAGGCGCGGCACGACGAGCTGGTCGCACTCCTCGTCAAGGAGACCGGCAAGCCGCTGGCGGTCGCGGCGGGTGAAGTCGCGTCGGTCGGCCCCTGGATCCGCTACTACGCCGAGCTCGAGTGGCCGCACAAGGTCATCCAGGACGATGAGACCGCACTCATCGAGGTCGCGCACCGACCGATGGGCGTGGTCGCCGCGATCACGCCCTGGAACGGCCCGGTCGGCATGTGGAGCTGGAAGATCGCGCCGGCGCTGCGCGGTGGCAACACCGTCGTGCTCAAGCCTTCGCCGTTCACCCCGCTCTCGACGCTCCTCCTCGGCGAGATCGGGGCGTCTGTCCTGCCTCCCGGCGTGATCAACATCGTCACGGGCGGTGACGCGCTCGGGAAGCTGATGACTGCGCACCCGACGCCGCGCAAGGTCAGCTTCACCGGCTCTATCGGTGGCGGACGATCTGTGGCCGTCAGCGCTGCCCAGGACCTCAAGCGAGTGACCCTGGAGCTCGGGGGCAATGACGCCGCGATCATCCTCGACGACGCGGACATCCCCGTGGCCGCTGCGACACTGTTCGCGTTCTCCATGTTCAACTGCGGCCAGATCTGCTGCATCCCCAAGCGCATCTTCGTGCCCTCCAGCCGGTACGAGGAGGTTGTCGAGGCCTTCGCCGCAGCCGCAGCGGCCACGAAGACGGGTGACCCCACCGACCCCACGACGACCATGGGCCCGCTCACCACCAAGCCGCAGCTGGACCGTGTCTCCGAGCTCGTTGCCGACGCCGTCGACAACGGCGCCCGAGTCGTCGCCGGCGGCAAGCCGGTCGAAGGTGCCGGCTACTTCTTCGAGCCCACCGTGTTCGCCGATGTGGCCGAGGGCTTCCGGATCGTCGACGAGGAGCAGTTCGGCCCCGCGATCCCGCTGCTCAAGTACGAGACGGTCGAGGAGGCCGTCCAGCGGGCCAATGCGACTGAGTACGGCCTGTCGGGCTCGGTCTGGTCGAAGAACGTGGCGCGCGCCAAGGCGGTCGCGGAGCAGCTCGAGTGCGGCACCGCGTGGGTGAACTGCCACGCGATGCTCCCCTCGAACGCGCCGTTCTCCGGCGCCAAGCACAGCGGTGTCGGCGTCGCCAACGGCGAGGACGGGTTGCTCTCGTTCACCGAGCAGCAGGTCGTCCACACCGCGAGGGGCTGAACCGTGGCGCGGATCGTCGTCGTCGGTGCTGGCGGTGCTGGTCTCGCGGCCGCGCTTGAGGCCAGTAGGGGTGGCGCTGAGGTCCTCGTCCTCGAGGCAGCTGCGCAGGTCGGCGGCGCCACGGCCCGGGCCGGCGGTGTCGTGTACGCCGCGGACACCCATGTGCAGAAGGCTCGTGGCATCGAGGACTCCGTTAGCGCGCTCATCAACTACTACATGACGGTGAGCCGACACGAGCTCGAACCACGGCTGCTGCGTCGTTCTGCGGAGGGCACCCGCGAGGTCATCGGCTGGCTCGAGGAGCTGGGGATCACCTGGCAGCCCGAGCGGCTGTACGTCGCCGGTCTGGAGCTCGAGGCCCGCGGCCACATGCCGACCGGCGACACCAGAGACCTCGGCCCGGCCGGCGGCGCCATGATCGTCGCCGCCCTGCTGACCGCCGTCGAGCAACAGCCCACCGCGACCATCCGCACCTCTGCGCGGGTCGCGTCCTTGTTGTCCGATGGAGGCGCAGCCCTGGGCGTCGTTCTCGAGGACGGGGAGGAGATCGCGGCGGACGCGGTCGTCCTCGCCTCCGGCGGCTTCGGGGCGGGCCAGGAGATGCTCCGCGAGTACTGGCCTGAGGCGACCCGGCACGGAGACTGGCACTGGTATCTCGGGCCCGACACCAATGTCGGCGACGGTGCGCGGATGGGACTCGCCCTCGGCGGCGAGCTGCGAGGTCACGGTGGAACACTCCTCGAGACCCCCAACTTCGGACGTCTCAACGACGCCTTCACCCCGCCATGGATCGTGTACGTCAACCAGCACGGCCACCGGTTCGTGGACGAGACCGACACCTACTGCGTGATGCCCCACGTGATCGGCAAGCAGCCCGGAGGCACCTGCTGGGCGGTCTTCGACGAGGCTGCCCTCACCCTGGTCGGCGAGCAGGAGTTCCTCGATCCCTATGGACTCGGCGTCGAGCTCGAGTCCAACTGGACGGTCGCCATGCTGCGGCAGCAGATCGAGAACGGCACCGTTCTCGCGGCCGACTCGCTCCGCGCACTGGCCGAGCTCGCCGGCATCGACCCGGCTGGCCTGGAGGCGACCGCGGAGAAGTGGAACGTCGACGTCGCGGACGGTCACGACAGCGCCTTCGAGAAGAAGCCCGATCTGCTGCTCCCGATCTCGACGGCCCCGTTCTACGCCGTCCAGCTGAAGCCCGCGATCATCGGCATCACCTTCGCGGGGCTGCGCATCGACGAGTACGCGCGCGTGCTCGACCGGGCGGGTCGCCCCATCCCCGGGCTCCTCGCCGGCGGTGAGGTGGCCGGCGGTCTGGATGCCGACGTCTACGCCGGCGGCGGCGCCTCGATCGGCAACGCGCTGGTCTTCGGTCGTACGGCGGCACGCACGGCGCTCGCGGGGATCTCGGCATGACGGCGGCCGGCCGCGGCAGCCAAGAGGTGGCGGACCGCCTGGCGATCTACGAGCTCTACGCCCGCTACGCACTCGCCGCCGACCTCGAGGACGGCACGGCGTACGCCGACTGCTTCACGGAGGACGGTTGGACCGACATCTCGTCGTTCGGCCACACCGCGGCCTCTTTTCGGGAGCGCGGGCTCGACGTCCTCGGCGACGACGGTAAGGTACGCGGCCGGTCAGACCTCGCCACGATCGCCACCAAGACGCCCGGTTCGCCGGTCTACCGGCACCTGACGATCAACGCCCTGGTGACGTCGTACACCGTGGACCGGGCGACCGGTACGGCGTACTTCGTGGTGCTGTCCCCGACGGGCGAGGTCCACCAGCACGGCCGCTACGACGACGTACTGGTCCGCGACGTCGATGGCGAGTGGCGGATCGCCGAGCGGATGGACCTCGCCGCCTACAACGCAGGAAGCACGCTCGCCTGACTTCGCTCAGGCCCTCTTCGTCTCCCAGAAAATCTCGGCGATCTCGTCGATCTTCGCGAGCAGCTCGTCGGCCTTGCCGGCGTCGAGCTCACCCTTGGTGCCGGAGGCGCCGGCGAGCTTGGTGGCCTCGTTGACCAGGGTGTGCAGCTGCGGGTACTTCTCGAAGTGCGAGGGTTTGAAGTAGTCGGTCCACAGCACCCACAGGTGGTGCTTGACCAGCTCGGAGCGCTGCTCCTTGATCAGGATCGCCCGGGTGCGGAAGTCGGGGTCGTCGTTGTCCGCGACCTTCGCGATGATGGCCTTGATCGACTCGGCCTCGATGCGGGCCTGTGCGGGGTCGTAGACGCCGCAGGGGAGGTCGCAGTGGGCGGATACCTCGAGGGTGGGGGCGAACAATCGCGCGAACATGCAGGTCCTCTCGTCAGGTGCCGCACGTGCGGCACGCCATATATCTATCATTGTTGGGTTCCGGTTAGCATGCCACGAGGTGGTGTCCGCCACCGAACGGAGGAAGTGACGCGTGCCCGCCACCGGTCGACAGCGCCAGCGGATCTGTTTCGGCGTGCTCGCCAGCTCGATCCTTGCCTTCTCAGCCTTGCAGTCGCTCCTGGTCCCCGTGCTGGCGCAGATCGAGCGCGACTACGACACCGACCAGAGCACCGTCACCTGGGTGCTCACGGCCTACCTCCTGTCCGCGTCCATCCTCACGCCGCTGATCGGGCGGGTCGGGGACAGCGTCGGAAAGCGCAAGATGCTCGTCATCACGCTCGTGGCCCTGAGTGTCGGTTCCGCCATGGCAGCGCTGGCGCCTTCGCTCGGCTGGCTGGTGGCCGCACGGGTCGTCCAGGGAGCTGGCGGTGGCGTCATGCCGCTGTCGTTCGGGATCATCCGCGACGAGTTCGAGGATGTGCGCGTCTCCGGCGCGATCAGCATGCTCGCCGCAATCGGCTCGCTCGGGTACGGCGTCGGCATCGTCGCCTCCGGACCGATCGTCTCGTCCCTCGGCCTCTCCTGGCTGTTCTGGCTCCCGATGGTCACCACGTGCCTTGCTGCCGCCGCGGCGTACCGCTGGATACCCGACTCGCCCGCGCGTGAGCGTCGCCGGCTGCCGTTGTTGCCGGCTCTCCTGCTCTCCACCTGGCTCGTGGCGCTGCTGCTCGCCCTGAGCCAGGGAAACTCGTGGGGGTGGTCGTCGACGCGCATTCTCGGGCTGGTGACCATCGCGGCACTGGTCGCCGGACTCTGGATCACCGTCGAGCTGCGAGCACCCGTGCCGATGATCGACATGCACATGATGCGGCTGCGCGGCGTCTGGACCTCGAACGTCGTCACCGCCCTGCTGGGGTTCGGCATGTTCGCGGCCTTCGCCTTCCTCCCGCAGCTGATGCAGACCCCGAGCAGCGCCGGCTACGGCTTCGGCTCCTCGATCAGCGAGTCCGGACGCCTCCTGCTTCCGTCCGCACTTGCGATGTTCGCGGTCGGCTTCTTCACGGCGCCACTGGTGAGCCGGTTCGGCTCCCGCCTCGTGACTGCGGTCGGTTGCACGATCGGCGCGGCGTCCTACGTCGCGATCGCATTCGTCCACGATCACCCGTGGCAGGTCAGTCTGTTCATGACGACCGTCGGCGTGGGCGTCGGCCTCGTCTTCGCGGTGATCGCAGGCGTCGTGGTCGGATCCGTGCCGTCGAGCCAGACCGGCGTCGCCAGTGGGATGAACGCCAACATCCGCACGATCGGAGGCTCGATCGGGGCAGCCGTCATGGCCGGCGTCGTCACCGCCCACTCCACGACCGCGGGCTTCCCGTCCGAGTCTGGCTACGTGATCGGGTTCGCGCTCCTCGGCGCAGCGATGCTCGCCGCCGCCGTCGCAGCCCTCCTTCTTCCCGACTCCCACGTCCAGCCCACGGACGGCCCGCTGCGCGACGCCGACAACGCCGAGCTGGGCATGCTTCCGATGGGACACACTCGGTAGCTGCGGTTGACGAGCTACACGCCCAGGTGACGCGCAAGATCTGCGGTGAAGGCGGCGTAGCGACCGACGAACGCCTCCCGCATCTCCCGGTCGACGTCCGCATCGCAGTCGTAGTCGCCGTACCACTCCACGAACGTAGCGTCAGCGCTCGTCACGGGGCGGACCCGGATGGTGGCGAGGTAGGCACGCACCGGAAACGGGATCGACTCGGCAGGAAACTCGTAGCGGTACGAGCGATCCAACGCATCCATACTCACCAACCGCTCGCGGGCGACTCCACCCGTGGCGATCGAGAGCCTGCGAACCGAACCGATGACGGGCTCGCCGCCGCCTTCGAGCTCTCCATGGTCGAGCTTGCCGACGAAGTCGGCGATGCGCTCAAAACGGCCGAGCACGTCCCACACGGCGTCCACGGGAGCGGCGACGACCGTCGAGAAGTAGGCCCGACTCATGTGATCCCCTCACCGGTTGACCGTCGCGTATCCAATGATGTTGGATTATGGGGCGGGCCAGCCGGACGGTCAAGGACTCAGCGCGTTCCGGACTCGAGAGCCGCCCCGCGCGGCAGCAACGGAGGAAGTCGTGACCGAAGTCCTGACCCCGGTGATCGTCGAACGCGTCGGTGGCATTCAGGTCATCTCGATCAATCGACCCGCAGCTCGCAATGCACTCAACCTGGCGGTGGCCGAAGGCATCAGGGACGCCGTCGACGATCTCGACGCAAGCGAGGAGCTGCACGCAGGGGTGCTGACAGGCGCCGGCGGTCACTTCTCGGCCGGCATGGACCTCAAGGCATTCCTCCGGGGCGAGCAGCCGTCCTTCGAGGGACGCGGGCTCTGCGGTATCACCGTGACACCTCCGCGCAAGCCTCTGATCGCCGCGGTCGAGGGATGGGCGCTGGCCGGCGGATTCGAGCTCGTGCTCGCGTGCGACCTCGTTGTCGCCGCCGAGACGGCACGGTTCGGCGTACCCGAGGTCAAGCGTGGTCTCATCGCGGCAGCTGGCGCTGCCCTCCTGCTCCCGCAGCGCATTCCTCGAGCCATCGCACTAGAGATGCTGATGACGGGCGAGCCGATCGATGCGCGTCGCGCCGCCGAGATCGGCCTCGTCAACCGGGTGGCCGAACCGGGCGGAGCACTCAGCGCGGCCATCTCCCTCGCGCAGATGATCGCCGCCAACGGCCCGCTGGCCGTCCGCAGGACGAAAGAGGTGGCGCACGCCGGCACGGACTGGGGGACGGAACGAGGATGGGAGCACCAGCGCCCGATCATCGACGAAGTCTTTGCTTCCGCAGACGCCGCAGAGGGCGCGGCAGCCTTCGCGGAGAAGCGCGCCCCCGCCTGGCGGGGAGTGTGACACGGTAGGGCCGTGTCCGAGGCCTCGGTCACGCAGACACGAAGTCGGTCCATCCCTCGGCCAGGTAGGCGATGAACGCGGGGCCAACACCTTCTGCGGCCAGATGTGCGGCCGGGACCGGTCGGGGGCGGGACACGAACCCACGGTCGGCGAGTGCACGTTGCGGAAAGTCGTGGTGAACGATCGCACCCGTGCCCACCGAGACGTAGTCCGCGCCGCGGTCCACCAACTCTGCAGCGTCCTGCGTCGAGCGCACCCTGCCCGCGACCCCGAGCGCAACGCCGTGTCGGGGGAGATCGGTGAAGTAGTCCATCAACCGTCCCTCGTTGCCGACCTCCCGAGGAGTCTTGAACGCGTCCCACAGGGAGAGGTCGAGGTAATCGATGAGCCCGGATGCCATCAGGTCATGGGCAAGCCTCCTCGCCTCGGCGAGAAGGATCCCCTGCCCCTCTGCGGACAGCCTGATGCCAACTTGAAAGTCGGCTCCAGTCGCCCC